>CAMDRK010000051.1 GCA_945906715.1 Nitrospira lenta | reverse complement strand
CGCACGATCTTTTCATGACGCGACCGCGTCCGAAGAGCGTACCAACGGAGACCGTTTGTCTGGTTTGTTTGGTTTATCTGGTTTGTCTGGTTCATTTCGTTGGTTTGGCTTGTTTGGTGCGCAGGTATTTGATGAGGCCAGAGATGATTCGCCCCGTTTTGTCGGCCTGCGTGTAAATCGACTCAAATGCGTCCTTGGACAGATATCCTTGGTCCACGGCGATATACAGATGGCTTTGAACTTCGGCAGATGACGACATAGCAATGAACAGAAACTGCACAAACTCTTTGTTCGAGCGGCGCACAAACCCTTCAGCAATATTGGCCATCACCGAACCTGCAGCACTCTGAATCTGACTACAGAGGCGCGCATCTCGTTTCCATGCAGAGTTCTGTTCGATGGCGTCGTAGACTTGCCGCGTCAGCTGTCGAGCTTCTTTCCAGCAGTCCAAATCTTCAAAACGAGTTAACTTCATAACAAAATTGGTTTGTCTGGTCGATCTCGTTTATTTGGTTCATCTGGTTTGTTTCGTTTATTTGGTTGGCCGATTCTTCCAACCAGACAAACCAAACAAACCTCTTCAACCAAACAAACCAGCCCCGGGCACAGCTCCGCCCTTTCACTTACAGATCCCACTCGCACGCTCACGCAACATGTTCACAACGCGTGGACGCGCCATGCCCTATTGGGGCAGACCGAGTCTCAGTACCTTTTCCCGTGGCACTCCTGATTGAACCAATTGTTCTTCACAGGCTGCCGCGTGATCGAGATCCGTGATCAATACCCGATCGAATTGCCATCGGCTAATCCTGTCGGGTGAAGAAACCGGACAAGAAAGAAATGACTCACGCGAGCTTCCATCGATGAATCCCACACAGTCGATATTCATCTCTCGAAGCGACAGATAAGCCAATTCAGCCAACTCGGTCGTCCCGTAGATCACAACCCGCTGGCCATGAGGGCCGTTGATCGTCGACATCATCTCGTTGAGCCGAGTACGCATGTCACGGTAGTACGAGAGGGAGTACTGCATGTGGAGATAGGTCAAACGTGACTTTTCCGTGAAGCCCTGCGGCGTAACGAGATACCTGATTCGACTGCGCGGGATGGTCGTGATCTTGATGTAACCCTTGCGGGCCAGACGCTTGAGACAGAGATTGGTCAGGCCAAGTGCCACGCCAAGTTTCGTGGCAAGGGTGCGCTGAGTGGCCCCGCCATCTCGATCGAGCTCGCTGAGGAGCAGAAGGTCGCGTTGACCTTGTAAGTCCATGATTTATACGGATTAACTGTTGACCTGTTCACAATATGAACAAATCGGGCGAGCCTGTCAAGGTGATTTTATGCCTATCTAGACAAATGGACTTCTGAGTGGGACTTGCATGAAGAATAATTTTTACAATGCGCGGGGAGAAGAAGCGGGCAGACCATCCTGCTGCTTAACAGCATAGACCGTGATTTCAGTGCCGTAGCCAAGATGACCGGCAATCAGCGATACCAACCGAGCAATCAGACGGTCGATCAATTTACGGAACGGGACATTCTTCTGAAACCGATGTTTCCAGAATCGATCCACGCTCGCCATGAAGTAGATGGCGCTGATACTGGTTCGAACGCGATGGGGTTGAAGCCCCGCCTGGGCAAAGATTCCCGAGAGACTGCGCTTGTCGAAATGATAGAAATGCCTCGGGGGATCCAAGGGAAACCACCAGCGACCGAACAGCTTGAATTCCACACTGTCTGCATTGGGCACAGTGACGACCACGAGTCCATCATCTTTGAGCAATCGATGCACCCGGCGTAACGCATCCACCGGACTCGGGAGATGTTCGAGCGAATGGCTCATCAGAATCAGATCGAACGATTGAGGAGAAAACGGCGCTGACTCTAGCGTCCCGGTGTGAATATTCCCTGTCACAAGTTCGCGCGCATGGGCGGCAGCCACCTCACTGATCTCAATGCCGGATGGTTCCCATCCCTGATCTTGCAACGCCTTCAAATTCCCCCCGGCCCCACAGCCCACATCCAGCACCTTCCCCTCCCCCCTCCAGGGCAAGGGATGGCGCCCTTTCAACTCCCGCAATGTCTTGTCAGGCCATAACAAAATTCGCCGCACGATACGCAGCCATCCAGCAGAAACAGTCGAGGGATATCCATAATAATCTTCCAACACCCGTCGCTTGATCCGCGCAGAAAATTTCTTCGCCTGGCGCTGGAGCTGTGGCCGCGCCTTCGTTTGCGCCGGAGGGTAATAGATCGTTGGATAATAGGAACCGAGCAGATCTTTCGAAGGACGAGGATTCAGATAGACCAAGCCACAACGGCTGCATTTGACGATCGTGAACTCGTCATTCGACACTTCCAGCAGCAAATCCCGTTGGCGAATCACACACTCAGATTGGTCCGAATGGCACAGGTCGCAGACGACCGATTCCATCCCCGGCTTTAGCAGATCACCTGCACTGGACAACGCCATCCCTCCCACCTAGCCGATCCCAGCAATTATTCGCCTCACGTTCCCCCCTGAATGCGCGAGTGGTCAAACTTCTAGACCCTCGCGATACCAGAAGCTCCTCCAGCTTGCTGAGAAGTTCCCAGATCCTGCGCTCGGATTAAACAGCCTGCGATCAACAGAAACAACAGCGCTAACTCGGCGCCGAAAGAGGCATCGACTATCCCATGAGCCATCACCACCACAACACTGCCGATCGCTGAGAGCCACAGGGTCCTGGAGAGCTTATTCGAGAGGAACCGCCTCAGCCTAAACAAGAATGACGCATAGTACACCATCCAGGCGAGAAAACAGACTAACCCCACTAGCCCGTTTTCCGCCGCCACATTCACCCACTGGTTGTGCGCTTGTCTTTGTCCATTGGGAACGCCATACCGCTCGCTGTGCGCCATAAAACACTTGGCGCCCACCCCCAAGACCGGATAATCCTGCACCATCCTGAGCGACGCGCCCCAAATCTCATATCGCTCGACGAGACTCGCATCTCGGTGCAGATTAGTAAGGTCGTGCGTACGGCCCTGAATCACGGAACTCGTGGCGAGCCCAACTCCCAATCCGGCAATGAGGACGGCTGCAGCAATAGCGGGCCACCAACTTTTCTGCAAGGCGACAAAAATGATGACGACCAGAAGCATGACAATCCACATCGACCTGGTATAGGTCAGAATCAGAGCCGCCATTGAGAACAACGCGACCAATCCAATAAGGCACCACTCTTTTCTGCCCCACCGGACATGGTAGGCCATACCCATCATGAGCGAGAGAACCATGACGAGATACGGCGCCGCCGCCCCGAGAGAAAGGATCTGAAGCCGGCCCATCTCAGTATGCATGCGCATCGCATCCGAAACGGTCTTCCACAGACCTGCGACGTCGCCAATGCCCATGCCGATCACCACGGCCCAGAACAGCTGCATCATTCTTCGTTCTGAATCGACGACATTCACGATCAGAAGAAAAAACGGAACGTACGTAAGAACATCTCGAACACCTGTGAACCCACACTCTGAATTGAACGTACTGAGAAAGGTCGCGCCCAGCCAGGCCAGCAGGAACCATCCAAGCCTCGGGATTGCGATTCTGAAATCGCCCGCCACCGCCATCTTGGCGATCCAAAACGACAACGCACTGATGAAACAAATGGTTTTCGGCGTTTCAGCAAGGGGAATGGCCACGACCATAGCCACGAGAGACCACCAGGTCGCTGTATCGAGGTACCCCAACACCTTGGCTTTTTGAGCTGACTGGCTCTCGTCCATCTAACTACATATCCCCTTCCTTGCGACGACTCTCATCCAGACCGACGAAACCATCCAGCTACAATTTCCTCGCTTGCACGATGAGAATCTCGCCAAACAGCAGAGGCTCGGACAACGCGAGTTCTCTGACGTGTGCCCTGGCCTTGTCGTGCAGAACTTGTGACCTCCCGCGCGTATGGAGCAATCGCCTCAGCAATTGATAGAGCAACGAGCGTTGCTTCAGACAACGGTTCGTCTCCACCCGCTCGATCGAAAAACCGCTCCGCACGAGGATGTGCCGAAGCTCAAAGAACGAAACTGGATTGATATGGTCAACCGGCAACTCCCTATTTGTTTCAGGATCATGATTGACCATAGCCGTGAAATAGTTTGGATAGCCATACAGCAGGACACTGATGCGCGACTTGATTGAAAGGATATTGGGGGTCGTCAGAAAGAACGTCCCGCCCGCTCTCAGAACCCGAGCAGCCTCCCGGATCATATGCCAAGGGCTTTCAAGATGCTCAATCGCCTCTATGGAAGTCACATGATCGAACGTATCTGAGGGATACGGCCACCGCTGATTAAGATCGACCCGATCGCAAGTCAAGCCAGGCACCCTGAATCGCTCAGGAACAATATCTCCGCAAGAGACTTCGCACCCTAACTCTTTCGCGTGAGCGGCAAATGCCCCTTCCCCAGCCGGCACGTCGAGTAGACAACCTGCTTTTTCAGACCGAAGCAGCGAGAGGACCACATCATGCACATACGCTGCAGCGTCAGGCTGCGCGCGCGCGTCTGCAGGATTATTCGTTCGCTCAATCATGACCGGCCTCCATCTTGACAGGGCGCAGCTCGATTACGGTTTTCCTCTCAAGAGATGCAGGCACACTACCTAACTCCCCCATGAGACGACTCGCCGCAGCCACGACATCCTCCACGGCAATTTGACGCATGCAACTTTCCTCTCCACGCTCACAGGTCGGATGGAAGCAGCGCCGACAGTCGAGTCCTTTATAGATCACTTCAACCTGACGGCCTCGCGGCCCCCATTCAGCAGGATCTGACGGACCGAACAACGCCACCACGGGAGTGCCGACTGCGGAAGCCATGTGCATCGCGCCGCTATCGCTTCCTACGAAGAGCGCTGAATTTTTGGCGATGGCCACGAACTGTTTAATGGTTGTACGGCCTGCCATGATGAGGGGTTGACTCTTCGCCATCTGTCGAATCCGGTTTGCGAGATCGACGTCTTGATCGCTGCCTCCGATCAACAGCTGGCAACCATACTGGAATGCGAGACGATCGGCCAGCGCCGCGAACCGCTCCGGGGGCCAGGCCTTAAACCAGTACCGGGCGCCGGGCTGCAGCACCACAATCGGCTGCGATCGCTGAACACCAAGCTGATCCAGTAGTTGATCCGCACTCTTCACCTCTTGCGGTGTCAGCCGAAGTTGAAGATCCTTTGAGCCGGCTGGAATGCTCAGGGGCTTAAGAGCTTCCAGATCCCGGTCAATCCGGTGCTGTATACCGGACAGAGACTGGACCACATGGGTGTACCACTTCCCTCTCCAACGATGCTCGTCATTGAACCCAATCCGAACCGGCGCCCCGCTGACCCAACTCAGAAACGCAGACCGGTCTCCATCCGTCAAATCGATCACCGTATCGAATTGTCGATGGCGCAGCCCGGCAATGAGGCGCGACTGTGCCGTCAGAGAACCTTTGTCGAGGACTATGATCTCGTCCAAGTCCGGATTCCCGGACAACACGTCTTCCGTGCCACGATTCACCATCATCGTGACCCGGACATCCGGTCGTGCATCTTTGATGGCACGCACAGTCGGCGTCGCTAATAAAACGTCACCGATGTAACGGAGTTTTATAACCAGAATGTTACGCATTATAAAAATCGTCGAAAGTCTCTCAAGCCATCAAGTCCAAAGTCTCTCAAGTCGCAGCGTCTAATGTCCCGCTCATTCTGGGACTTTAGACTTGATGACATTCGACTTTCTGACTGTCATCTAGCCACATAATTCCCTGTACAGTGCGACGGTCTTCGCCGCCACCTGCTCCCATGAGAACTGCCTGGCACGAGCGAATCCTTTCATTCTCAAATCGGCTCGAAGCGGCTCATCCTCAAGCGCACGGACCATGGCTTCTCCGAGCGCCCGCGCGTCTTGAGGATCTGCCAACACCGCCGCATCACCCGCCACTTCCGCCAACGCGGTCGAATTGGACGTGAGCACTGGCGCGCCACAGGCCATCGCTTCTAGCACGGGCATCCCAAACCCTTCGTACAACGAGGGGAAGACGAACAGATCGGTGGAGGAATATAACAACTGCAGATCGTTCGTGGACAACCGTCCCGGGCAGAGCACCTTTTCCAATAAGCTGCGCCTTCGAGCCGTTTTCTCATAGTCTCCAAACGGATGGGTCGGCGAGCCGACAAGAACCAACATTCTCGATCCCAGCTTCTTCCGCACCATCTCGGCACCTTCAAGAAATATCTGATGATTCTTGCGCGGATCTGCCCCTCCAATAAATAAGACAAACCGCTCGGCCTTCAGGCCGATCCGTTTCCGCAACTCCGCCATCGCCTGATCATCACGACGTGGCACGAAATCTTCCGACACTCCGTTGGGAATCACCCTGATGTGCTCGCGTTTCAACCCATAGAGTTCCACGAGTTCCCTGGCAGAAAACTCGGACACGGTAATGGTTTTCCTTGCTCGTAGTGCGGTCTGTCTCGTTTTGAACGCCGATGGCCATTGGCCCAACATCTTCTTTGAGTATTCAGGATGGCGATCCAACCAGAGATCGTGAATGGTCACGAGCCCACCATAGCGCCCAACTGTCTGCATCTTGAAATTGGTTCCGTGGTAGAGATCCAATTGATCGGACGAGCCCCGCTTCGCCATCCCCCATCGACTCGAATTCACCCACTGGAGCTGCTCAACGCCCGGCCACGTCCCCACAGAATCAGGCCGGTCAGCGCCTGGTCTCGCATAGGCCACAACGTCGACTCCCCCTTGCTGCGCCAGCATCGTACGGAGCAGATGGTAACTGTGCCATCCCACCCCGCCCATATCGCCCACCATCGGATTCGCATCAAACCCAACTTTCATTCTCTCCCCTTCTGAGCCCCTAGTACCTCACCATACAGCTGTTCCATATGCCTAACGGACGCATCGAGACTAAATCGCTCCTGCGCACGCGCCTTCCCACAGAGGCCCATCTGCTCTCGTCGAGTTCTATCTTCCAGAAGCGACACCACGGTCGCGGCTAATGATTCAACATCTCCTGGAGGAACAAGCAGGCCGGTTTCTCCCTGCGCCACGACTTCGGGAAGTCCCCCTGTTGTGGTCGCGACCACGGCCTTTCCCATCGCCATCGCTTCGACCACCGCGATCCCAAACCCCTCCATGAGTGCCGGGTGCACATAGAGATCGAGCGCAGATAAGAACGGCTGAACTGGGTCCTGAAAGCCAACAATATGTACGCGATCGATCATCTTCAATTCATGCGCGAGCCTCTTCAATCGATCGGCATAGCCGTGATCGTCACTGCCCACAATCACATAGTGCACCGTGGGAACCGCACGGACGATAGCCGGGAGAGCCCGAAGCATGACCTCATAGCCTTTTCGCGGGAACAGGTTGGCGACGGTGCCTAATAAGACGGCTCCGTTCGGGAGCCCGATCTTCTGATGAATCGCCCGGTCATCATGCGTGGATTGTCTCTCGGAAAGGTCGATACCACTGTAGAGGGTCCGGACCTTCTTCGCCGACACCCCGCCGGCAATCAGTGACTGTTCAATCTGCCGAGAGATCGCAATGACCGCATCTACCCGGTCAAGCTCATAGCGCCGTACCTTTGCCGGTTCGATTTCCTGCCTCACATGGGCTACGATCGGCACGGGATTGGACATACGACTCGCGATAGCCCTCACGGTATGGGGTACCCACCAGATGTCGTTCACATGAATCATGGCTGGATCGAGTTGATTCACAAGAGTCTCCAGCCGCCCAATCGCTGATCGGCGCTGAAACCATGCGAGGGGTTTTCTCCAAGGGGGGAAACTCAGCGCATGAGTGGGAACGGCGGTCGCGTGGAGCTGCTCTCTGAACGGGCCTGTTCCGGGACAGACCACATGCGGCTCCCACTTGTGACGGTCGAGTGTCTTCAGTAGTGCGATCAGATCGCGTTCCGCCCCACCGATCGCTTCAATCCCATGCACGTACAAAATTCGTGTGGCCACTACCTGGCATCCGGGTGAGAGGCGGCCTGCCTGGTTGCATCCCACAGCTTGGCATATTTCACAAAGGTGTACATGCTGGCGAAAACACAGACGATGAGTCCACGCACTCCATCACCATAACCCTGTTTCAAGACATAGGTTTTGACCAAAATCACCAGCGGACGGAAGACCAAGTCTGTCCAACCGACCGTCCGAACCCTCTTGGCCTTCTCCTGTGCCGCCAGCGTGGTATAGAGCCCGAACTTCTTGAAGTGATCCTGAATACGCCGCTCCGTGTAATGATCGAGGTGCTCAACCAACGTCCCGATCTCTCCATCGACGATGAGATTTTCATGCACAGCGACATCGTTATACTGAGCGATCCCCCGACGAAACAGGCGCACCTGACAATCAGGATAGACACCGCCCCCACGCACCCAGGCTCCGTAAAAAAAGTTCCGCCTGGGAATCCGATAGGCCACGGGAGCACCAGGTTTCCATTGCAAGAGACAGGTTTCCATTTCCCCATGAAGTTCTTCAGTCACTCGTTCGTCCGCGTCAAGGATCAGAATCCACTCAGACGATGCCTGTGCCATCCCGAAATTCTTTTGCAGGCCAAAGCCGGGCCAGGGGCGCACAGAAACCTTTGCCCCGCAGGTAAGGGCTAACTCAACCGTCTTGTCACAACTCTCCGCATCGATCACGATCATCTCATTGGCCCACTGAGCCGACCTCAGGCAGTCTTGGATATTGGCTTCTTCATTCTTGGTGATTACCACGCACGCTACAGTAGGCAGACCGGAAGCACTGGTCATGACGGCATCCCACTGAGTAGCCGTGCCACCGCCTGCTCAAACTGCCGGCGGTACTGATCGACCACGCGATCGGGGCTGATCCAGAGCCGGCGCCATGCGGTGGCACGGTTGAATTCTTGCACAAGCTTCTTGAGAGGCTTGCCGACATGCCGACGGAGGGTCTGCTGAAATGAACGCTCATCCGAGATGGATCGAAAATAATTGGGCTTGCACCAAAGCCGCTCCTGCTCTTCCATCGACCATTTCTCAGGAATGGAGAGTCGAGGATGGGTGCAGGCAAACGGCTCCCGCTTACTCTTGATCGTCGCCCGAATGAAATGATGCACGAACGACGCCCCCACGACCATGCATCGCTTCATATCCCCGACGGCCTGCTCGCGCTTGCGCAGAGTGTAGTACAGATCCCAGTCAGCGGACTGAATCCGTTCGTCCAAACCGCCCAGCGTGTCATAGGTCGATCGCCTGATCATGACGCAGGATCCGACGATCCCGTCGAACATCGTTTCGGCAAACGCCCGGTGCGCTTCCCCGCAATAGCGTTCCCAATCGCCATACATTGACTGAATCATCGTTCGCAGCTGCTTGATGCCTTTCCCACTGGAGAGCCGCCCTTGCCCGATCGCCGCCCAACGTCCCTGCATCCAATCGGTCAAGGGGGCCGTCGGCATCATTTCCAATCCCAGCGGCGACGCGGCATCCAGACGATGCCGCTCCATCGCCTCGATCAAGAATCCGTTCCAATTCGGCGCGACATACAGGTCCTTATTGATGTGGCAGAGAAACTCCCCGCTCGCCGCGTCGGAGCCGAGATTCATCGATTCCGGGTAGCAGAGATTTCGATCGTTGCGAATCACCCGGCACCCGTTCGACTCAAAGAACTCCGCCGATCCATCAGTTGAGTGATTATCAATGACAATCACTTCGTATGGGCCGGTCGTATAGCGCTGGATCCCTTCCAGAAAAAGCTGGTTATGCCCCAGCTGATTGTGTATGGCGACGATGATACTCAGCATAATTCCGTCTAATGCACCAACAGAGAGTGCTGCCCAAATTTCCTAAATACCTCCCGCACCTCCGGGAATCGTTGCGTGAGCTGCCGAATCCGGCTCGCGCGCAAAAGATTGTTGCAGTTCGATACGAGCGCGCGCCTCATCCAGTCAAATCGGCACGGCCGCCCATCTTGCAAACAGTCCGTCATCCGGTCGCGCACCTCGACCTGAAACGACGACGTCCAAAAAAAGATGGTGGTCTTCGCCGTCCGGCGGAAACAATGCTGCGCCTCACGAAAATCAACCGCCGCATAAAACTCGCGGAGAAACTGACCATCCCGGCATGAGCAAAACCGAGCCACCTCCTCCACCGATTTGGGCTCGAACACCAGTTGGTTGCCGCCCAGTGAGAACACGAACCACCGATGGAACCAATGTTCCGGAGACGACTCGTCTCCGATAGCCAGCCCCTGCTCAAGAAATGGCGATGGAGTTTCGATATACCCCGCCGCCCCCACACGCATGATTTCCCTACAGGCCTGAACGGGATCTTCCACGTGCTCGAGCACATGCGAGGCATAGACAAAATCGAATGCCCTCTTGGCAAAGGGTAAAACCGTCGCTTCGCCGACGATCAACCTTGCAGACGTCGGAACCAACAAGGCATTTCCGCCTCGCTCATGCCCGTCAGACACATATCGTTCCAGTAGATGCGTGACCCCGGCGAATGGATTGTGCCCCGGGCCGATTTCGAGCAAGCGCTTGGCTAAGTACGGCCTTCTCCACCATGGCAATCGCTTCATCGTCTAACCTTTCCAGCACATCTACCCCAGGAACCTGCATGAAGAACTTCCTGATAACACTCCCCGCAGCAGCCTGCTCCCACGATGCAGCCACGTCGGCTACGAAGGCCGGACGCTACGGGGTATACAGCGAAGGAGAGTCACCCGATCTCGCAATAGTTCAATGAATCAATTCCCCTTCGAGATCTCCCAGAATTTCGCATACTTCATGAAGGTGTAATAGGCATAGAGTCCGGAAAGAATCAATCCCTGCATGCCGTCGAGGAAGCCGGCCCGCTGCACATACATCTTGAAGAATGCCCCGAGCGGATGGCTGATCAGTTGGTGAGAGGAGAACTGCCGGCCTTGCTCCGCCATACGACGGGCCATCAAATCCGAGTAACGATCCTGCTTCGCGACGTAGTGATCGATGTCCCGAAAGGGATACTGCAGTGCGGGACTCTTGAGAAGCCCGACCGGCCCATCGCAATCGAAACTCTCATGGACTAATTCCTCGCGATACCGAAACCGTTCCTTTCGGAACAACTGCGGTTGCCGATAATCGGGATACCAGCCGCAATGTTTGATCCACCGGCCTAAAAAATAATTCTTCCGAGGAACAAAGTAGGCATCCGCCTCTGGTCCGCGGTCGAGCAGCCGTCGAATCTCTTCCTGCAACTCTGGCGTCATCCTCTCATCACTATCCAGACTGAAGACCCACTCATGGGTCGTGAGCGCAACCGCCTCGTTGCGCAACTTCCCAAACCCGTGAAAATCTACCTGGTAGACCTTCTCAGTAAACTCGCGGGCGATGGCGGCCGTCCGATCCGTACTGTGGGAATCCACAACGATCAACTCATCGCCCCAGCCTGCCACAGACTCAAGGCAGGCCCGCATATTGGGCTCGTCGTTGTAGGCGATGACATAAACCGACAATTTAGACATGCACGACCTTGAGTGGTACAGGCTGTTTCGTGACTACCATCACCTGCTGCGCAACTGTCTCCACAGTCAGCCGGTCGAGACAGTCCCAATAGGGGCAGGCCTCATAAATACATTTTTCGCAAGTCGGCACATCGGGACGCAAGACGACTCCCTTGCCGATCGGCTGCCAACGCGTCGGAAGATTGTTGCGCCGCGGATCGAACAGACTGACATTCGGCACCGCGCACGCTGCGGCGATGTGGGCCGGGCCTGTGGCTCCGGAGACCACCGCGTGACTCGCCGCAATCACGGCCATCAGCTCGCGCAGCGACAACTGCCCCATGAGATTTAACACCGAGGAAGGAAACGGCGCGGCACTGTTCATATGCTCGTTGAACATGTCGGCTTCCGCCTGACTTCCGGTCAGCACCACTCCTACTCCCTTTCCATGCAACGCATGCACGAGCGAATGATAGTGTTCGACGCGCCAGCG
>CAMDRK010000050.1 GCA_945906715.1 Nitrospira lenta | reverse complement strand
AAAGTCGTCGTTATCGACATAGGTGAGGTTGGGCAGATTGACGGCTTCTTTCTTATATCCTCGGACTACCACGATATCCTTGATACCGACGGCGTTGTAGGCGTCGACGATGTGAGAGAGGATTGGTGTGCCCTGGATGTTGACCATCGTTTTAGGTAGCTGTTCGGTGAGTTCTCCCAGTTCTTTTCCGCGGGAGGCGGCCAGCACGATAGCACAGGTGACTTCGGCTCCTTTGGGTAGATAGCGGTCTTCAGCTTCTTGCAGTTCTGCGGCGTTTTGCAGGCGGAAGATTTCGGAGACCGGTGCAACTTTGTCTTCAATGGAGAGCAGGTGTTCATCCTCCTTGAGAGTCCTTGCGGTCTTCTGCATGGCGGCCACGGCAGTCCGCAGCATGTGATTGGCCCAGATGACAATCGAAAAGCCGTGTTGGCGAAATATATCGGTGGGCGTCGCGTAATATTTGGTCGGCACGATGACGACGGGGCAGCGTTTGCCCCATTCCTGTTTGAACGAAAGGATTTCATCCGGCACCGACAGGGCGCTGTGAATGAGGATGCCGTCTGCTCCTGCCTGATGATAGGCCTCGGCGCGTCTTAAGGCTTCCGCCAGACCCCAGCCGCAGATGAAGGCTTCGACCCTGGCGACAATGGAGAAGTTCGGATCGGTCTGCGCGTCTTTGCCGGCTTTGATCTTGCCGCAGAATTCCTGCATGTCCGCCATGGGTTGGGCGTTTCCCTTGATAAAACTATTTGTCTTGGGGAAGAGCTTGTCCTCGATACAGACCGCGGCGATGCGGCGCTGCTCGAGTTTACGGACCAGACGCTGCATATTATTGAAATTGCCGTAGCCCGTATCGCCATCAAGGAGGATTGGAATCGTGGTCGCATCGGACATGAATTCCAAGGTTTCCAAGACTTGAGTCCAGCTGGCTTCGTTGTTGTCGCGGACACCGTATTGAGCGGATATGGAGAGGCCGCTGGCCCAAATCCCTCGAAAGCCTGCCTCTTGGACGATTTTGGCGCTGAGACCATTGTGGGCTTCACAGATGAATTCCAATTCTTCCGACAAGAGGAGCTTCCTAAATTGATGCGATTGAGAGATGCCTGCGGATGAACTCATGGGCTCCCTTTCTTCTTCCTGGCGAAGCAATACGTATCCAGCGCATTCATTGGCGGTAAAGAATACCGGTTTCCCCTGGAGAAATCACCCTGCGTTTTAGGGGAAGGTGGGGAGCAAAGAGCTGATGGCATATAGCGTATGGCTCGTGGCGGGAACGAAGGGATGGACTTAGACGAACCAAAGAAACCAAATGAACCAGACAGACAGGACAGACCAGATAGACAGGGGTTAAACCGGTTCCTTACTTGGGAGTGATGTGCATGCGTGCGGCTTCCGTCGGGAGGCCACAGGTTGATTTGTCGTAACAGGATTGCACGGTCACGTCCCACAGTCCTTCATGGTCGGCGCCCGCGTCCGTGCAGGATATTTTTGCTGTATTTGCAGGGATAAAGCGTACTGTTTTCTTGGCCTGCTTGCTTTGGTCGATCACTGTAATCTGATACCCGGTGACTTTTGGATCGTTCGTTTTATCCCATGAGATGTTGCACTTCAGTCCTACTGTTGTCGGCTGTTGTTGCTTCGAAGGGGTTGCACAGCCAACGCTCACGAGCAGCGAGATCATGAGCAGTCCCGCCAAGCATTTTGTTAAAGTAACGATAGGTTTCATCAGAGATCTCCAGAACTGAGAGTCATTGGTTTGGAGCGATTCATTCTGTGCAGGATACACCGGTGAGATTCCTGTTTCTACTCATCAGAGGGTGATAGGTTCGAACCACTGCCATTATTCTCTCAGAAGGGGGGGGGTGCTATGACAATGTCTGAGGCTTTGTCGAATCAGGAGATTCAAGCTGCTTGGGCCAACCTTCCCGCTTTCCCTAATCGGCCATGATGTTTGGCTTTGCAGACTTCGCGCTCTGGGAACTACGGCTAGAGGATGTGCATTTGGTCTTGGGATTCTGACAGGCCTACCTTGCTGAGGCGACGCCTCCTCACCACTGGACACATCAGAAGCCAAGCGCGAAGATCGTGAATCGTTTTGGAGGAAGTGTACTCGGAAGTTCTGCGGTTCACATTTTACGATTCACGGTTCATTTTGAGCCGAGGATCGGTAGGTGAAATAGAGCGCGATGCTTCCTATCAGAGAGATGAGCAGGCCTGCGACGAGTATGGTCGTAAAGCTCAGTGGGTCGACGTAGCGGTGGTACAGGAGGGGCAGCAGAATGGATGAGGCCACGGCCAGAGCGAGGCCCAGCATGTGACGCTTCAGATAGATCGGTTCGCCTGGTTTACGTCCCATATCCGACGAGCCCTATCATGTGTTTATCCAGCGAAGGCCTTCCGATTTTCTCCACGTCACCCTAAGGGGAGCAGTCAGACTGTCCTTCACTGCGCGCGACATTCTCACCCGCCCAACCCCGGCGATTATTTCCCCCGCCCGCCCTGCGTCTGCCAAGACAGCCTCTTCGCCCATAGACGCGCTCTTGTCCCAGGCGAGCACAGCTTTTCTGTTTTTCCCCTTTAAGGGTGGGCTAGTATGGTCTCCCACTGCGCGTGTCCAACGAGGCCCTTCGAAGGGCGCGCGTTGCACGAGCACAGGAGACCATCTAGTCCGCCCGTCCGCTTCTATTTTACGAGAAACGGTTTCGAGTTTTCTCCCGAGGCGGTGGTGACGGACAGGAGGACCAAGCCTTTTTTTCCGCCGCTTGGCACGGTCGTGGTGATGCTGTCGTTGGTCTGGTGAAACTGAGCTGGCTGGCCCGGACCGAAGGAGACGCCGCGTAAGCAGGCCGCTGTACCAAAGCTACTCCCAGTGATGGTGACTTTGTCTCCGGCTTTTCCTTCGTCAGGGGAAACTTTGTCGAGTTTCGGCGCTTCACCGAAGCAACCCAAGGTTTTTCCCGTAGTCTCTTCCGTGGCGGATTTTTGAGCGGTTGTTTTTGAGGCAGGTGCGCTTGTCCGCATCTGAGCTGACTTTTTCGCTGCCTTTTCTTTCGCGACTGGTTCGGCTGCCCAGGTGCTGGTTTGGTTGATCGCGACCAGGCTGAGTGCCAACACTCCGATTGCCACCGTGATTCTTGAACCTGTTGCTGAATACATGGCCCGCCTCCAATTTATGAATACACAGACGTCTTATCGATCACCGGTCTCGAAGCCGGTTAAATCAATCTTCAATCGTCGAAATATCGCCAAGGTCTTGCCCGAGTTCTTTTGCTTTGAGTACCCGCCGCATAATTTTTCCGGACCGGGTTTTGGGGAGCGAGGGTACGATGTCGATTTCTGACGGCACAGCGATTTTCCCCAATTCCTTCAGCACTTGATCCTTGATCGACTGGATCAGAGCCGGGCTGTCCACTTCCCCCTGTTTCAAGATGACAAAAGCCTTGATGGACTCGCCGACGAGCTTGTGGGGTTTGCCGATCACCGCCGCTTCTGCCACGGCATGGTGGCTGACCAGCGCGCTTTCCACTTCGGCAGTGCCGAGCCGGTTGCCGGCCACTTTGATCACGTCATCGGCGCGGCCCATAAACCACATGTAGCCATCTTCATCTTTGTGGCAGATATCTCCGGCGGTGTAGCAGTTTGGGATCGTGTTCCAATAAGTCTTGTAGCGTTCCGGGTCTTTATAGATGGTTCGCATCATCGAAGGCCAGGGCTTTCGAATCACAGCAAGACCGCCGACGTTGGCGGGGAGGCTGTTGCCTTGGCTGTCCACGACATCGGCTTCGATGCCGAGGAAGGGCCTGCTGGCGGAGCCAGGCTTCAAGGGGACGGACGGCAGGGGTGTAATCAGGATGGACCCTGTTTCGGTCTGCCACCAGGTGTCCATGATCGGTTTATCCCCACCGGCTGCTCGATGGAACCATTCCCAGGCTTCCGGATTGATCGGTTCGCCTACGCTGCCAAGAATGCGGAGAGTGGAGAGATCGTATTTCTTGGGCCAGTCTTCTCCGTAGCGCATGAGCAGGCGAATGGCGGTGGGGGTTGTATAGAAGATCGAGACTCCGTAACGTTCGATCAAGTCCCACCAGCGGCCCGGGTTCGGATAGTCCGGTTTGCCTTCAGCTGTGAGGATCGTGGCGCCGTTAAGGAGGGGACCATACACAATGTAGCTGTGGCCTGTGACCCAGCCTGGGTCGGCAACACAGAAGTAGACATCGTCTTCTTTGAGATCAAAGACATATTTCGTGGTGATGTAGGTTCCAACCATATAGCCGCCGTGGACATGGACCACGCCTTTGGGTTTGCCGGTCGTGCCCGATGTATAGAGGATGTATAACGGATGTTCTGCATCCAGAGGCTCGGCCTCACAGACTGCCTTTTCGTTCTTTAGCCAGTCGTGCCAATCGATTTCTTTCGGTGTTGATAGGCTTACGCCAGGAGTTTGCCGCCGTAAGACGACGACATGTTCGACGGAGGGGGAATTGGCGACGGCTTGGTCGACCACCGGCTTGAGGTTGAGGACTTTTCCTCTGTCGAAGCCGACGTCGGCGGTAATGACCAGTTTGGACTCGGCATCCTGAATGCGGTTCGCAAGGGCCGGGGCGCTGAATCCTGAATAGACCACACTATGAATGGCGCCGATGCGGGCGCAGGCGAGCATGGCAACGATCTGTTCGGGAACTTTCGGAAGGTAGATCGTGACCCGGTCGCCTTTTTCGATCCCGAGTTTCTTGAGCGCATTCGCACAACGATTGACCTGTCGGTAGAGTTCACCATAGGTGATGACCCGTTCCTGGTCGTTCTCGCCGACCCAGATAACGGCGACTTTATTCCTGCGCCAGGTTTTAACGTGACGGTCCA
Organism: Nitrospira lenta; assembly: GCA_945906715.1. Classification (GTDB taxonomy): domain Bacteria; phylum Nitrospirota; class Nitrospiria; order Nitrospirales; family Nitrospiraceae; genus Palsa-1315. The sequence goes on along the minus strand of CAMDRK010000050.1, from coordinate 7,230 downwards.
GACAGTTATAGGTGATGTTGCAGGTGGCGCCGACGAACCACTTGGCCCAGGGGTAATTCCATTCGAGAACCTTGGCCCAGGGGGAGAACCACTCCAGCTCTTTGGCGACGCCGCTCCAAAAGCCTTCAGGGTCGGCAATCGATTTCTTGTAGGCGCTCTCGTAGTCCTGAATATAGGCAGCGGCTTTGGTTTGAGCGGTCGGCTGATAGACGCGGCTTTCCTTGAGGAGGGTATCGATGTTGTCTGTCATAGCGCGATGACTCCTTTAGCAGGATGCTGAAAAAGCCCGCCAGCGTCGTTCTCGGTTCATCGAAATCTTCAACGTACGCCTGAGGGTACGCCTCCGGTTTCGATTCGCATGCGGCCTTGCTGGACGGCCTTTTTGAGCATCCTGCGTGGGTGTTCCGTTCTTGCTCCAACCGTACAGATTATCGAGTATGCTGGATCAAAACAGTTTCTCCGAAGCTTGTTAGGTCGAGGAATACAGCATGAAGTCGCATTATGCTGGAGGGGCGGGGAGGAACTCAACTGTACCTAGCTCCTATTATTCATGAACGCTTTTGCTGCAATTGCCAATGGCTGACTCAAGCGAGACGGGCGAGATGGGCGGGGAAAGCGTGAAAGGGGCGTCCGAAGTTCTAAGTTCTGAGTTCGAAGTTCCAAAAACCTCGAACTCTCGCCTGTCACGCAAGTCGCGCTCCTCGCGCTTGTCGCGCGCAGTTATTGACAGTCGCGTAAAGCCGATAGTAGGGTGAGTTCATTACGCGTCACCCGCTGAGGCCGATCCAATTGATGTTGCCGTATGCCCACCGACAACTGCGTACCTTCCTTCTTGCGTTTCTGGTCTGCTCGCTGGCAGCGACGTTCTGTCTATCGCCGGCATCTGCCCAATTGGGGAAGCCGGAAGGGCTGTACTACAAGTCGTGGGCCATTGTTATCGGGGTGGAGAACTATCTGTTGGCCCCGAAAATTCCAGGCGTGATTGAGGATGCCAAAGCAGTGGCCCAGGCATTCCGCCAATTGGGTTTCGACGAAGTCGTTGAGCTGTACGACAAGGATGCGAGCGCTCGCCGTCTACAGCAGATGCTTTCGGATTACTTGCCTCGCAAGGTTGGCCGATATGATCGCCTGGTGCTCTATTTCGCCGGACATGCGGGTGTCATGCAGGATCTTGATGGTATGGAGCTGGGCTATCTTGTTCCCTGGGACGCGCAGGTGGGGAACGTGTCCAAATCGATGACGTTTGAACAGCTGAAAGAGTTTAGTCGGCGTAGCGCGTCCAAACACACGCTCTTCTTTTTGAATGCTGCGGTTCGTGGGTGGGAGGTGAGTACAGCTCAGCCACTCTCTCTCGAAGGGCGATTGGCTCCGGAAGACGAAATGGAACGGCGAGCTGTGCAAGTGTTGACGGCGGGCGATAAGGGCGAGTCGTTGAGTCAGGAGAACGGGAAGAGTTTTTTCGTGCAAGTATTGCTGAAGGGGCTAAGTGGCGCGGCAGATCGGAATAAAAACGGATGGCTCATGGCCTCGGAAGTTGGAGACTATGTCAATCAACAGGTTTTAGAACGATCGAAAGGCGTCCAGCACCCTCTATTTGTGCAGCTTGAAGGGGAAGGGGATACGGTATTGATCGAAGGCCGTAAGGCCGCCTTTATTATGGGGGCAGAGCCCCAGTCTCCGGAGGAGCGACGGCAGGCTGCGAAGATGCAGTATGAACAGGCCGTCGCGCTTCTCCAAACCGGCAAGTCGCCGGAGGAGGCCTTGGAACGGCTGGATAGAGCGCTGGAATACGATCCCGCGTTCGGCGACGCCTATGTGCTCAAAAGCTATGTGCGATTAGACGTGCTACCGAATCTTGAGGATGCATTGTCGGCGGCAAAGCTGGCGGTGCAGCATGTTCCCAAAAATCCTGATGCGCACTATACGCTCGGGATGATCTATGAAAAGCGTGGGCAGTATGTCGAAGCTGAGCGGGCTATGCGGGAGGCGTTGGTGGTCAATCCCAACTATGGGGATGTCTATTTCTCGTTGGGCCTTCTCTATGCCGATGCGATGAAGGATCAGCCGAAATCTGTCGAGGCCTTCACTCGTTATCTCAAACTCGGTGGAAACCATGCCAGTGCCAGGGTGGCTGTCTCCCAGAAGCCTTAGCAGGCTTCATGGGTGCGTGAAGTGCGAGACACGCGAGAAAGGCGCGACTCGAAGTTTTCAAAACCTCGAACTTCGGACCTCGAACCTTCACCTGCCTTGGACGGCTATCCTGTTAAGCTCGTTCGCCGCCTTTAAGATACCCCAGTCCGATTTTTAATGCTTTCCGCGTAATTTCTGCCCAGCGTGCTTGAGGATATTCGGCGAGGACTGCGGCTGCTTTAGGGTCTTGAACCTCCAGGCTCAGAATCTTAATGATTCCGTCATCGATCTGAACTTCTGCCACAGGTATTCTCCTTATCGGGGGACGGTAAGACGGTCCCCCATCGGCCGTCGGTTTCGTTGACTGGATTAGGGGTGCATGTTAGCATGAATTCATGCGAATTCTCGATTCTTCGTCGCTGGCATCTGTGAGCTGGTCTATCGCCGTTTCACCGTCCTGATCATCACCAAGGAGGCATACACATGAATGGAATACTGGGGTTCAAGTCGAGGTTGGTCGGGGGGGGAGTGGCTATTGCCCTGATGATCGGACTTGTTGCCTGTGGCGGCCCTCCGAAGTGGGTGAAGCAAGGGTCAGGGGCGTTCAACGAGAAAGATAGTAAAGCCTTTTATGGCGTCGGGTCCGTGGCCGGTGTAAAGAACGAGCCGCTGGCCTGGGACACCGCTGAAAATCGCGGCAGAGCTGAAATCGCCAAGACATTTGATACCTATACCGGCTACTTGATGCGCGACTATGCAGCCTCCACAACGGCCGGAGACTTTACCAAGAACACGGAAGAGCAGAATGTAGAGCGGGCTATTAAGACGGTGACGACCACGACCCTTAGCGGTGTGCGCCCCATCGAGCGCTACAAAGATGATAAAACCGGCACCTATTACGTGTTGGTCAAGCTGAATCTCGAAGAGATGAAGGATAATCTAGAAAAGGCGAAGGAACTCAACGCGGAGGTTCGCGATTTCGTCAGAAAGAATGCGGATAAGCTCTTTGAGCGGCTTGAAAAAGAAGAAGACAAACGGGCGCCGCGCTAAGGGCTTCCGCTGAGCGACCGCCAATTGCTGTATCTGCGAGGAGGTATCGCGTGATCGTCATGGATAGAGGGCGGATTGTGCTCGTGGCGCTGGTGTTGTTGTCGTTGGCCGGCTGTGCCCAGGAGACCAGAATCACGAGGGTCGATTCAGGAGTTGTCACGGATCTCAGCGGGCGTTGGAACGATACCGACTCCAGGATTGTTGCAGAGTCCATGGTCAAAGAGGCGTTGGAGTACCCGTGGCTGAATAATTTCTCCAGCTCGAAGAGACGCCAGCCGGTCGTCGTCGTTGGAACGATTCAGAACAGCAGCCACGAACATATCAACGTCAATACGTTTGTAACCGATCTTGAACGGGAGCTGACAAATTCCCAGAAAGTCACGTTTGTGGCAGGAAAGGGAGATCGCGAGGAACTTCGCACCGAACGTAAAGAACAAGCGATGTATGCGCGAGAGGATACGCAGAAAGCGCCTGGAAAAGAGATCGGCGCCGATTACATGGTGAAGGGTACCATTGCAACCATCCTCGATGAGGCCGATGGAACGAAGGCGGTGTTCTATCAGGTGGACCTGCAGATGGTAGATCTGGAAAGCAACGCCAAGGTCTGGTACGGCCAGAAGAAGATTAAGAAAGTCGTCGAAAAGAAACGTTCAATCTTTTAGGCTCTGTAACCTCCGTTGAGCCCTCTTGCCTCATGCCCCACCGCCTGTCTTCCGGCACGGTGGGGCATTGTTATTTCCGCCCAGGCTCTTTTTGCGGCGCTGGCGTTCGTGCTGCTTGCCGGTTGCGGCCCCTCGGTCAACAGATATTTCCTCATCGACACAAGCCTGCGCGCCAACGATCCCAAAGGCGCCGACGCCATCGTCCAGCGGACTGAAAAGGAGTACGGCGAAAAAGGCCTGGTGCTCTATGGAATGGATCGAGGGTTGCTCCTTCAGCTCGCCGGCGATTATCAGCAAAGCAACGCCGTATTGGAGCAGGCTGAGGATGAAATAGATCGTCTCTACACGCGAAAGATTCGAACGGAAGCGCTCGCGTTCATGACGAACGATACGGCGCTGGCCTATGAGGGCGATCCGTACGAACAGGTATTGGTCAATGTGCTGAAGGCGCTCAACTATGCGGCACTGGGTCAGTGGCAGGAAGCGCTGGTGGAGGCTCGGCGTATCGACCACCGGCTCAATGTCCTGTCGGATCGAACCCAGGAGAAGGGCGCCTATCGGGAGGACGGTTTTGCGCGGTATCTCAGCGGCATCCTCTATGAAAGCACCGGCGATGTGAATAATGCGTTCATCGCTTATCGGAAGGCCTATGAGACCTTTGATGCCACCCGTGCTTGGTCGTACACGGCCGTTCCGTCTCAGTTGCGTGAGGATTTATTACGGACGGCTGAGGCACTGCATTTCACACAAGAACTGGCCGAGTACCGGCGTCTGTTTCCCGATACGAAGTGGGAGACGAGTCAGTCGTTGCAACAGCTCGCTCAAGTTATTGTGATCAGCTATAATGGTCGTGCGCCACGCAAGGAGGATCTGTTTCTTGACCTGCCGGTTAGTCTCGACGCACTCCAGTTGGTGCTGCTCAATCGCGGGTTGTCGCAGGCGAATCGGCAATCCAATCGGGGAGTGGACACGGTCTTGTACGGACTGAACGGGCGCGTCGTTCGTGTGGCGTTGCCGCGGCTCGCTCCACAGAAGACGCAGGTGCCTGTCGATAGGGTGAGTCTCATCCCGGACAGCGGCATAGGGGTGACGGTGAACACTGAATTGGTGCATAACGTGACGGCTTTAGCTGATAAAGCGCTCTCGGAGCGCATGGCTGGAATTACCGTCAAGGCTCTCGCTCGTGCCGCCACAAAGTTCGCGCTGGCTGAGGGAGTGATGAGAGGGGCTCAGCAGGCAGCGGGGAAAGATGCGGGCCCCTGGGTCGGTCTTCTCGTCGGATTGCTGGCGAAAGGACTGGCCGTGGCATCGGAAGAAGCCGACAAACGGAGCTGGCAGACGTTGCCCGATGAAATCCATCTTGCGCGGGTCTGGGTTCCACCAGGGCGTTACCAGGTACAGACCCAGACAGGCGGCGGGTCTCATGGTCCCTTGCCCCCTGAAGCCATGCAGACCCTGTCCATCGGGCCTGGTGAAACCGCCGTGCTGCTTCAACGGGTGATGCCATGAAAGACGGATTGAGATTCGTGTGCCGGATCGGGGCGATGCTGACGGCGGTGGTTGCGCTATCCGGCTGCGCATGGGTTGGAGGACAATCGAAACCGGATTGGATCGATGGGGTGAGCGATGCCTATCCATCAGGCCAATATCTCGTCGGCGTGGGACAGGCGGAGAGCCGCGCGGTAGCGGAGGATCGCGCCTATGCAGCGGTGGCCAGAATTTTCAAAGCCGAGGTGAGTGCGCAGGCGAAAGACTGGGAGTCGTATCTGCTGATTGAGCAGCGAGGGCACAGCAGCGCTGAACGGCGTTTGACGCTCGACAATCTGACCCGTGTGTCGACCGACAAGGTGTTGGAGAACGTCCGGATCGTCGATCGGTGGGCCGATGTGCACAAAGGGCTCCACTATGCCTTGGCGGGAATGCATCGGCCTCAGGCAGAGACATCGTTCATGGAACGGATTACCGAGCTGGACAGATCGATCGGCAACGATGTGGAGGAGGCTCAGCGGCCTTCCGATAAGCTGGCACGAGTCAGAGCTCTGAGACGGGCTGTCAGAAATCTTGTGCTGCGGGAAACCTATAATGCCGATCTTCGCGTGATTCGACCGAGCGGGCAGGGTACTGCCGCAGCTTACCGCGTAAGCGAACTCACACAGGAACTGGAACAGTTTCTTGCGACGAATCTGGTGCTGGCGGTTGTGGTGACCGGCGATCAGACTGAGCCGGCGCAACGGGCCTTGACGGAGGGATTGTTGAAGGAAGGGCTGCAAGTCACGAGTCGGACATGGAGAGGGGACCGTTCAGTGAACGGCGATTCAAGCGGTCCGTCTCCGGAGCTGCTCGTGCGTGGAGTCGTGCGGGTATGGCCGATCGACGTGCGAGACCCGCAGTTCAAGTTCGTGCGATGGTGCAGCGATTTCGAGGTCGTCGATTTGACCAGCCAACGGGTGGTCGGCGCCCTGTCGAAGGGTGGAAAGGAAGGCCATCTGTCGGATCGTGAGGCGACAGCCAAAGTTGTGCGTGTTATGCAGCAAGAGTTTTCTGCCGATGTGGCGAAGGCCATTGCGGCACATGTGTATGGAGAGTCGGAACTGCCGGCACAGGCGAGCCAGCCTGCGGGATGTCCGCGGGACGGACTGGCATCGACTCCGGCGTCAGCACCCCACTAATTCATGGAGAGAGGAATGGTATGGGCAAATCGAAGTCGGAAGAAGGACGAACATCCGCTCGCGCGCCACGCAGCCGAGGTCGCGGGTTGACGGTCACGAAACAACGGGTTCCCAGTCGTTTGGCGAAACGCCGGCTGGGTGATCGGCTCAAGAACGATACGGCGACGTTCAATCAGGGCAACTTGGCCGACAAGTTCCGTAAGGAGGGGTATGACGAGTTGCCGCTGGATGAACTCCAGGATCGGCTCTCAAAAATGGCAGGCCCGTTGGCCGCCATCATTCTGAAGGGAAGAGTGTAATCGCATGCCATACTACTATTTCGACTCAACAGCACTGGTGAAACGGTATAGCATGGAGCGCGGCACGCGTATCATCAACCGGCTCATGGTAAAGCGGAGCAAAGTGGCGATTCTGCCGACGTGGTCTGTTATTGATTTTTATACGGCCTTCGCCAATCGAGCCCATGCTGGGGAGATTACCCGGGACGATTGTTACTCGGTGATCCATAAGTTCGAGCGGGAATCGCAGGAGGGACTCTACCAGTTCATTGCCCCGACGATGCAGACCTACTTGGCGACGAAAGAACTGGCGTTGGAGTATCCTGCGCTCCGGACGCCACAAGTCTTGCATTTGGCGCTGGCGTTGGAACTCAAGCCTTTGCGGCTGACTGTCGTCAGCGCCGATGCGCAATTGCTGACAGCCTGTCTTTCGGCGGGCCT
>CAMDRK010000049.1 GCA_945906715.1 Nitrospira lenta | reverse complement strand
CGATCCAGACCGCATTCGAGCCTGGGCAAGCAAACGCCGGATGAAGCCTATGCCGTGATGCTGCCGACGGGTAAACGGGCAGCGTGAGGATTAGCAGAGAGTCCACTGCAGAAGCTCCGGCTGCTGTTCAAACGGATGGGGCCACTTCTTCCTGCAGCACATTACCGCCTTGCAAGCATGTATGAGCAAAAAGGCTCTATCTCTGCGGCTGTACTAGAAATGGAATTGGCTGTCGGCCTACTTGAGATGCATTCAAGCGAGAAGGCCGTTCTAGCCCGATATCTAAACCGCTTAAATGATTTGCGCGATAAGGAAACACGGAGTCGTTCGTAATCGGTCAGCGGTTTTCACGCTTGCTCGTGCCAGTGAATTGTGAGGCATAGAAAGTTTCACATTAGCATCGCTAGGCTACTAACAAAGCCTGGGGCCACAACGGGATAAATCGAACGCCTAGGTCTATGGCGGGCATAGGCCAAATCAGATTCACGAATCGCACCGACTCGCAACGCACGAGACGGACTCGCATTGACATCTGGCAAGCGCACTTTCAGCACGCCATGTCGGCTTCTTGCACTTAGACACACTCTTACCGTAAAGCACCCTCACGATATTTCCAATCAAGATCGCAACTACCTTATCTATCCGTCACATCTAAAAATTCTTGAATAACATGGCATCAGGCTTCCTGATTAGCGTGGAAAATACCTCACGAAGAAGCGGTCGCAACCCCACCATCATCCAGGGAATGCCACCAATCTCTCCTCTCAATAAGTGGCCTTGGGCTGTCAATACCGGCTTGAACTGAGAAAAATTCCTATTTAACCGGTAATGCCGACGCAATCTAACCATACGGGCTTCACCTCGGCGATCACGACACTCATAGGTCTCAGCCTCACAGGACGGATGTAGATACACGTCTGGGGCAATGACTTCTTCCGCGTGATGGATAGCTGTGACTCGCTCCATATCGACTCCCAACATCAGGATATATGCTTCATAATCTCGAAGCAGCCCATATGGGCTGTTGGCGGAAACCGGAGTATCGTCGATGTGATGCCGAGATAGAACAATAGATGCTGCAGGTCCTATACCGGACACTGAATGGGTTGGGTGCAGGCTTCGAGATGTTGCATACGAAACGCGGAAAGTCTCGGCCATGACCCCGACGTGCGACTCTGTCTTGACCTCATCAAAAACAGGGCTTAAGGGATTCACTGTCCGCCAGGACATGGCCGGCATGAGGAGCGTACCGCCGCTCAAATGATCGAGCAGAGCCTCGATAAAACTCTCGACCCGATACCCCTGTTGACCGAGGCTTCTAAACGCGCTATGCACAACGAGCACCCCATCTCTCGGGCACCGTGCGCCTGAAAAAATCGACTTAACTGCGTCGGTTTCTTTGCTCGACACTCTTAATTATTTCTTTCCCTCTGCAGTCTTCCTGGCCTTGATCTCTTCAAGCAAACCCAGGCAACGCTCCACATTCCGATATGGCAACCCGCTCAAATCCCCCAAATCGAGGTCCCACCACTTTACACGCATCAGCCGTTCGATAATTTTCTCTGAGAATCGAAACTTTTTGATCGTTGCAGGAATACCAACCACAATTGCAAACGGCGGCACATCTTTCGTCACCACCGACCCCGCCCCAATGATTGCGCCATCCCCCACCGACACACCCGGCAAGACATTTACATTATGGCCCATCCATACATCGTGCCCGATCGTGACTGCTTCGAACATATCGGGAGTTCTGGAGAGACGCTCAATGCCGTTGCACTCTTCAACCCAGTCGAATGACTTAGGATGATATTGGAATTCATGAATACTCAACCAGTCGGATGGATGATTGAACGGATTGATCGATGTGCGCGCGCCGAACGAACAAAAATTCCCGATGGACGCCCTAGCAATGAAACCGCTTTCATTCATTCCGAAATACTTACCGACAATTGCGTCGGGGCCAATTTGCGTGTTTCTATTTAAATAGACAGGCCCGAGAAGCTTCGACTTGATGATGCGCGCACCAGGATTCAGCTTGATGATCTTATGCAGATAAACAGATTCGCTCGTGGCGTTTTCGTACTGCTCGATGTAAATCTCTTCGAACTTCATCTTCTGCTTTGACAACATCTAGCCACACAAGAGACGCCAAGAGTTGCCACCTTAGGTTGAAGCCTTCGCATAATAGCGCTCGACTTTCAAAATAGCCTCAACGGCATCGACTGATTCGCGTTCGCCATATTTCTCATTGAGATAGAGATTGAATGAGCGGTCGCGAATGGATGTAGCACTCGGAGTGTCGAACCCGTCGGAAAGATGCGTCTTGAGATACGGCCATTCCGCCACAACATACTGATAGTGGGTGTTAAGATCAATCCCTTCCCCACGAACTGCCTCGGCAAACTCGACTTTCGAACAAGTAATACTCGTCAGATCTACGATAACCGGAAAGAAAAATGGCGAATCCGTAGGGGCCCAGGAATAGGGCCGACACACCTCAGATTGTTCAATCAATGCCGAGGCAAAATCCGAAACGAAGGATTGCCGCCGAATAATCGTGTCGGCCAAGCGCCCCAAAGACGCCATTCCAATGGCACATGAGAGTTCGCCCGTATTGTGATTGAGCGCCGGAAACAGATAGGTGTTCGGATCCCGATCATCGAAGCCGTCTTTCCACCTCGGCTTGCCCCGATCTGCATGAGCCAAAGCCTGCCGAAACAGCTCCAGATCGCGTGAATAAACAACTCCACCGGAAGGTCCCGTCATGTGCGCTTTTCGATACATCGTAGAAAACGCCGCAATGTCTCCGAATGTCCCAACCGGACGCCCCATCAGCCTGGCCCCATGCGCCTGGCTGCAATCTTCCACCACCTTAATGCCGCGAGCATGGGCTACCGCAACAATCTTGTCGATCTCCGTCGCCTGACCTGCAGCATGCACAACAACCGCCGCAGAAACAGTGTCGGTGACCCGGTCAACAAACTGCTTGACGCCGATATTGTAGCTGTCCGGCTTACTATCCATCAGACGCGGCTTGAGGCCGTTAAGGATGATGGCGCTAAGCGTCCCGGGATCGGTAATCGGCGAGACCAGCACTTCGCTCCCCTTCGGCAGATTGAGCGCAGCGACCGCTATATAGAGCGCGGACGTACCCGTGGCCACTGCATCTGCATAACCGCCTCCCATCATGGCCACGAACGCATCGGTATACAGCTTCTCGAACGGCCCCTGATAGCCCGGATCGGTCTTTTGCTCACGGTAATAGGACAGACACTCCTGGATCATCTTCAGCTCGGCGTCGCCAAGAGCCAGGCGAGGCGGCATCGGCTCCTTGCGAACCGGCTCACCCCCATGAATAGCCAATCGCGGCTTTCCCTGAGCTTCAGGCATAATAAGCTTCTCGTTCATGACGTTTGCATCAGAACTACTGGTGAAAGGGATCTCACTACAGGCCCAATTGCTGCGAGATTTTCGCAACATCAAGTCCATGCGCGGCGAGCAGGTCGTCATGACTCCCGTAGTTATGAATGAACTCATCCTGCAGGCTGAAAGTTTTCAGGTCGCACGTAGCCTTCGCATCCCACGCAATTTGTTTGGTTTGAGCGGCAAGGCCGCCCTGCGGGGCATGCTCCTCGATCACAACAACCTGCCGGTGAGACTTGAGTGCGGCTTCAATGCCGAATCGGTCAAGCGGTTTCATCGTATGGACAGACACGATCGACACCGACTTCCCATTCTGCTCAAGCCACGCCGCCAGCTCAACGGCCTTCTTCATGATGATTCCGTAGCTGAGAATGCACACGTCGCGCCCCTGCTGGAGGTAGCGAATCTTTCCAAACTGCCAGGGATCAACCGCCTTGTCCGTCAGCACCGGCTCACCGGCCTTGCCCAGACGGAGGTAGATCGGTCCCTTTTGTTGCTGCGCACAATAGATCGTGGCCGCACGCGCTTCAAGCGGATCACAAGGCGCGATTATGGACATGTTGGGGATAGCCCCGGCGATCGCAATATCCTCCTGACAATGATGCGTGCCTCCCAATGTTGAATACACAACTCCGCCCCCGATTCCCACAACCGTTACCGGCAGGTTCTGATATCCGAGGTCATCGCGCACAAACTCAAACGGGCGATACAAGGCGAACGTCGCGATGGTATAGGCGAAGGGCTGCAACCCTTTCAGGGCCATCCCGGCGCAAATACCGATCATGCTTTGCTCGGCGACACCGACATTGAGAAATCGTTCGGGGAATTCCTTGCGAAACTTCTCCATACTTCCCGCCGGAGAAATATCGGCGACAACGATGGCCACGCGAGGATTCTCTTTCCCGCACTCGTAAAGCGTATCAGCAAAATTATTTCTCATGCGGTCACCTCTACGAGCTCATTGATCGCCTTCACGTATTCGTCCTTGTTCGGAGCGCGGTAATGCCAAATAGGCACATTTTCCATATAGCTGACCCCGCGCCCCTTGACCGTCTTACAGATGACAGCCAAAGGCTTCTTCCCTTCACGCGACATCACGGCCTCGAACAGTCCTCCAGCGTCATGGCCGTTCAGCTCAATTGTTTCCCAACCAAAGGCGCGGAACTTATCGGTTAGCGGGTAAAAAGTCGGATGCGTCTCGCTCGTCCGGCCGAGGCTCTGGAAATCATTATTATCAATGAACGCAACGAGATTGCTGACGCCCAACGTGGAACCCATCATGAAAGCTTCCCACGTGGAGCCCTCCTGGATCTCCCCGTCACTCAGTACGGCATAGACCCTGCCGCCGGTTTTCTTGATTTTTTCGGCGTAGGCCATCCCGACAGCCATAGGCAAGCCATGACCAAGTGAACCCGTCGATGCGGCGATGCCTGGCACACCGTAATCAGGATGGGCGCCAAGTCGGCCATTCGGCTTGCAATATTTCCCAAGATCTTCGCCGCTTAAAATGCCCATCGCTTCAAGCACCACATACTGCGCCATGCACCCATGCCCCTTGGACATAATAAAGGTGTCCGGCGACTTTCCATCGTTCCAGCGCATGAGCCCATGATAAATGAGGTCAACGGTTTCGATGCAGGAAAATGCCGGCGCAATATGTAACGCGCTCACTGTCTGTGAAATATCAAGGATCCGCCGTCGAAACTTCAAGCAGCGTCGCCGCGCCGCCGCGACATCAAGCGACTGAGCCTCGCCCTGAGCCTTCATGTAAATCGACCTCCCTCAGCCACCATACAACACCCCATGATCTCATCCCCACCGTTACCGCAAGGGCTTCTTCAAAATTGGACTCGCATTCTATGCACTTACTCGATAATCGTCCAGTAGTAATCCCCCGTATACCCCGCCTCCTGAAACAGCTTGACCCAGCCATCGGGGTAATCGTGGAATTCAGCCGTCAATACCCAGCTCTCGAAAACTTCCTTCTGCTCCGGCGTGTGGTAGCTGTCCACCTGCACAAACGCCCTGCCGCCGGAGACGCGCTGGATTTCCTGCATAACCTTGATGGCCCGTGGCCGCGGAAAATTATGCACCGTGTTCAGGCTTAATACACAAGAGAAACTCTTGTCCGGGAATGGCAGCTTTTCGGCAGTGCCTAAATGAAGCCGACCGATGACCTCCGTCTCACAATTCACCAAGGCATAGAGCGAGATGTCGAGCCCGAACACTTCCACCCCTGGACAGACCTTCATCAAATCCTTCACTAGGAATCCCTTGCCGCATCCCACATCCAAGACACGATCACCGGCTTTGAGATTGAAATGTTTAATAATGTCTTCAGCGACGGGAATCCACCGACCGTCATACTTATACCCGCCGTATCCATAATCGCGTGGACCATCAAAATACATCTCGCCATATTGTTTCGATATGGCGATAACGGCTGGGTCTTTCGTTGACGCGCGCTTCTGGATATTACGCTTCGCTTTAGGTAGTCGCGCAAGCAAATTCACTTCAGCCATGTCACATTACTCCGGGTAAAACTATCAGCCATCAACGCTCAACTTGAAGCCGTACGAGCCCGCTCCAACCCTTCAGCTAAGGGCGTATAGTGGAACGTCGGAAAGGCCTTGTGGCAATCCGTAATGTCGAAGAACCGGTGCAGAAGATGCGCCCGCGGACCAGGACGCGGCTGGCTCGCCACCTGCACCCCGTATTGCTTCGCGATGATCTGGGCGATGTCGTGGAACGAGGTGGATACGCCAGTAACCACATTGAGCGCGCCGGCACTGCGGTGCGCCAGGACCGATGCCGTGATGTTTGCCACATCGTCAACCAGCACATGGTCCCGCCGCTCTTCCCCTTCACCGAAGATCGCAATCGGCTCGCCCTTGGCCGCCTGACGGCGAAATCGGTTCGGCCCGTACCCGTTATGCGGATCGGCTGCCCCATAAATCAATGTAGGTCGTAGCATGGCCACCGGCGCCTCAGTAGAGCTTTTCAGCATCAGCTCACGCGCCGCATGCATCATGCCGTGGATCGTCGAGGGCGCACAGGCTGATCGCTCTGTCACAGGGTTGGCATCGTCGACATAGACCGCATCTGAACTGATATAAACCAGATGTGCAATCTCCCTGTCGGCCAGCGCTGCGCACACAGTCTCGGCCATCTTCAGATTCTGCATCAACATCGACACGGTCTTCGCCGGCGCAATGGCAGACACCATCACGACGCTGTCGGTTGCTCTGAGTAAGCCTTTCAACTTCGCTGACGAACCGTCCGCCAACAGATCCAGCTCCTGACGGCTCAGCGGCAGCGTTGTCACGCCATCGGCGTCGAGTTGCTTCCGGATCGCGCCTCCGACAAACCCGCCGGCGCCGATGATGACGACCCTGGTTGGTTTCGCAGGTCTGACATTCAAATGATCAAGCATGAGTCCCCCTGCCTGCAGTCCGGAATGGCGGTGCGCCGAGGGTAAAATAATTCAACCCCGCCGCTACAACAGCCTTGCCATCCAGAACACGGTAGGGATCGATAATCGTGCGCCCCGTCATTGCACGGGCAAGCTGGTCTGCCTTGAGATCGCGAAATGATGGCCAGGGCGTCATGATGACGAGAACATCCACACCTTGCGCAGCCTCCAGCGCGGTCACACAGCCTGCCGCCTCCGGATGTCCAGCGGCCGAGGCCTGCACCACCGGATCGTGGACCCGCAAGCGCCAAGGCTTCAACTGCGCGATCAAGGCCAGGGAAGGTGAATTCTTGGTCGAATGGGTGTTTTCTTTGTACGCAAGGCCGAGCACACCGATGACGGCCTGAGGATTCGCCGCCAGCACTTCGGTGTGCAACGTGCGGAGCACCCAGTCCCGACGGTGTCGGCTGCTTTTCACGAACGATTCAATCAGTCCGACTTCGCTGCCCGTGGCTTCGGAAAACCGCAAGACAGTTGCCAGATCACGCTCAAGATTGCCTCCTGCCAGTCCCAGCCCAGGAGACAGGTAGGCCTGAGGCCCGATACGTTTGTCCAGTTTAAGCGCCGGCACAATTTCAGACCAATCCGCCCCGATCCGCTCGCTCAATTCGGCCAGCGTATTGGCGACGGTAACCGACGCAACGAGACAGCAATTGATTGAAATCTTGGCCAGCTCGGCACTTTCATACCTCATGGGAAGGATCGAACAGCCAAATACCGAGAGAAAATCCTGCAGGGCTTGCGGGAGAGACCGGCCCGGCTCAGCGCAGCCGACGATGAATCGCTCCGGGTACATAGCACGCTCCACCGCTCTGCCGAAAATCAGCGTCTCGACCTGATAGTAGAGCCGCTCTTTCGGCAGCGAAAGGCTACGCGTGAAGCCCGGCGGCACCTGGCAGAGAATCACCAGAATCGCGGCGCGCCCCAACCCAGCGGCAACGGTGTCGATCAATGACCGGATGCCAGAAAGGTCGCTCTGTCCCTGATCATCAGTGGGCACATCCGCTGAAATATAGACGACGCCGCATCGCTTCAGATCTCCGGATTCGGCTGTGTAGGTGATGCGGGAATTGTTTTGTTCCAATAGTTCCGGCAGCCCCGGCTCCACGATCGACAATTTACCTGACTTCAGCTGCGCGATGACCGTGGCATCAGTATCAAAACAGACGGTCTCTGCCCCCTGGCCTGCCGCAGCCGCAGCGGAATTGATGCCAAGGTGGGTCATGCCGGCGAAGCCGATTACAGGCTTGCTCATATCGACGCGTCCTTCTGCGCATCCTGCCCCAACCGGCGCAGGAGACCATTAAGCCACAAATCGTTACTCAAGTCGGTCGTTGCCCCCCTCTGGCAGAGGGACTTGAAGTGCTCGTACTCAAGCGCCCAGGTCGGATCGTCCTGCGCGAGAATCACGGACTCCTCGGGCGGGCGTCCGGACGGCAGGATACGCGTACGGTGGGTGAAGGTCGAGGGACCCCATTTACAGAGCGAACGGATATGTGCCGTCCCTTTTTCTGCGAAAAGGTCGCAGGTGAAGTGGTTGCGCCAGGACAGGAGGGTCATCTCAAATTCCAGCTTAGGGCTGGTTGTCTTCGAGGCCATGACCACGTGATCGGGGGCGCGATTTTCAAAACAATCGGCAGAAACGATCTGGAAATCCTCGCCGAGATCGCCGAACCAGAACTTCGCCGTATCCAACAAATGAGAACCGAGATCCGGCAAGACTCCTGCTCCCTGATCGCGCCAGGCCGAATCGCGCACGAGCCGCGCGGTGCCATTGCCGTAAAACATGCGGCAGCGGTAGATCCGGCCTAATTGGCCGGAGGCAATAATGTCGCGCATCCTGACGTAATGCGGTTCGAAGCGATGATTGTATGCTGTATAGCAGACCACCCCATTGGCGCGCGCCAGCTGCTCGAGCGTGACGATCTGTCGATCCTCTATCGCCCAGAGCGGTTTCTCGATCAAGACATGCTTGCCGTTCTTCAGCAGATAGCTCAGCACCTCGTTTTTCGGCTCGTCAGGGATACACACGAGGGCGGTATCGTAACTGGCTAGGGGGACGTCCTCGACGGTGCGATACTCCGCATCCCGATTAACCGGGTCAACCGAGGCAACATAATCCGCTCCGGCGAATTTCCGCCGCTTGCGTCCCTGCACACCAAGCCCGATGACAATGGCTTTCATAAGAGAGGGTTATCGCTCCGCTAGGGGTAGAGGGGCAGAGGGAGCAGTCAAAAGAATGGATAATAGGGGGAGCAGAGGGAATACAGGAAGGGGTAAGGTCATCGGCCCCTTTGTTTTTTCTGACCCTACCTTACTATCCCTCGACCCCTTCTCCATTACCCCGTTATCCCTGTTGTCATGGAGTCAATGGTACTTCGCCTGCCGTTCGACCATGTCGATCTTGCGGCGCACGTCATCGGGCGTGACAGGAATGTTCCCATCGCACTCGCACTCGCAAGCCGCAGCCATAGAACCAAGAATAGTTGCCACGGCCTCAGACTTTGTTACCAGCATGGACAAAGTGGCATAGGCCAGCAATGCGTCTCCGGCACCTACTGCGTCCACCAGCCGCTCAACAAATGAGTCTATGATCACAACAGAATCCAGCGCCTCATGATTGCTGCTCCGGCAGGTTAGCACTCCCCGCTCACCAAGTTTAAGCATCAAGGTTTTACATTGCGCCAGGTCGTACAAATCAGAAGAGAGCGGTCGGATGCCTGAGTCCTGATCCGCGAGCGCAAAACGAGCTTCCCGCTCATTCGGCGTAATCAGATCGAAGTTTTTAAAGTCAGTGATGTTCCCCCACCGGCTGGCGACCTGGCTGTCCGCCACTTTATACACACCGGACGGGATCGCCTCTATCAGTCGCGGAATCGTGCGGCGGTTGAACAAGCCGTGCCGAAAATCGCTGAACACCACCGCATCGCACGACGTAGCCACAATGGCCTGAGCCAGCTTGTGGACGATATCATCCGAAATAGACCGGTTATCCAGCGTATCAACCTTCAACAACCGATAGCCGCCCGCCACAATCGCATTCTTGTTGGTCGTCGGCCTGGTGGGATCAATGACCGGATGACATTGCACACCTGACTTCTTCAGCCCTTCCAACACGAATTCTTTCAAAACGTCATCGCCCAGCACTGTCGAAAACAGCACTTCTGCGCCGGCTGCTCGCAAATGTTCCGCGACAACCGCGGCGCCACCAATATAATCGTCCCGGCGTTCGTACAGCACGCTCATGGTCGGGGTCTTGGTCTGACCGCCGATCATCGCTGTCTGGGTATAACTATCGACAATCGTGTCACCAACGACATGGACCTTCTTACCCTTAAAGCGATCGAGACAGTTGCGCAACGAATCGAACGTCAGTTTCTCGGATTCCATGAAAGTCAGTAGCTTCTCGATCTTGATGGCCGGCGGCGCCAGATCGATCAGCTTCGACGAGGAATACACGATGTCGCCAGGCGTGAAGATGATCTCACCGCCATAGGCATGCAGCGTGTCCGCCTCCTCCTGCGTTTTTGCCGGCAGGCCGTCTGCCGTATATTCATATCCCTTCGCAAAGAAATCAGGCTGGAGCTTGCTGATATTCTTGATTGGAGTTCCATTCGTATCAATGATGACGTAATCAACGATTTCGTACGCGGCCAGGTTAAGCGCTCTCAAGTCCTGCGGAATGTGCGGGCGATACTGACCCTTATTGATATGCTTATCTGCCGTCAGGCTCGCAACCAGAATGTCGGCCTTGCTCTTGGCGTAAATCAGGTGGCGCAAATGGCCGGGATGCACCACGTCAAATACCCCGTGGCACATGATGACTTTCTTCTTGCGTGGATGGGGACCGAGAATGAGCGAAAGGTCCTCCACCGACTTGATCTTGTGGGAATACTGATCGGTCAACGACGGCGTCTTAGTATTCATCGGCTCCCCAAATATTGAAACCAGGTCTTGGTGGCTTCAGAGATCGATTGGGGATCCCACAGAGGGGCCTCCCGCCAATAGTCGATTTCCGCCACAATCTTCGCGACACCTTCCTCGAACGAAACCAGAGGAGCCCAGCCAAGATCATTTTTGATTTTGCTAATGTCAGCCCACGTACAGTCCGGCTCTCCCGGACGTTTCGGAATGTACACGACCGGGCCGCCCAACAATTCAACGAGCCGATTTACAGACTGCGGATTGCCTGCGCCGAGGTTCCAGGCCTCTCCTGCTTTATCCGTTTCAGCAGCCGCAAGAAAGGCCCTCGCCACATCCGTCACATAGAGAAAGTCACGTTTCTGAGTCCCATTGCCGACGACCGTGAACGGCTTCCCTGCGAGTTTCTGACGCAGGAACACGCCGAACACCGCGCCATAGGCGCCGGACGTGCGCGACCGAGTCCCGTATGCGTTGAAAATACGAATCACGTTGACCGGAAGACCATAGACATGGCGCCAATGCAGCACTGCCTGTTCGCCCATATATTTACTAAGCGCATAGGGATATTGCGGTGCGATGGGATGGTCTTCCCTGGTGGGGACTGGCGCCAGGCCGTAACAGGACGAGGAAGCGGCATAGACGACCTTGCGCACACCGGCATGGCGTGACGCCTCCAGCACATGCACCGTGCCCTGCGCATTGGCCGACATGTATTCGGTCGGCCGCTCGATCGATGGCACAATGTCGCCGATCCCAGCAAAGTGAAAAACCAGCTGCGCACCAGCAAACACCGTATCGTTGGGAACCAAAGCCCTGACATCCCGCTCGTCAAGGCTCACATCTGAATTGGCCTGATGTCGCGCCAGATTCGAGGCTCGGCCACCGATGAGACTGTCGATCACATGCACGCGAAAACCCCGGTCGACCAAGAGGTCAACCATGTGGCTACCGATGAACCCGGCGCCTCCGGTCACTACTGCAATCGGCCGACTACTCATACGGCTTTGAGCTCTTTCAGGCGCCTGACGTTGAAGTAGAAGGTATCGGTCAGGCTATTGGGCAATTTACCGGCCTTGAACGCCGCGCATAGGCCCCGGACCGCATCCTCGACGGTGCGCTTCGGCTGAAACCCTAGCACTCTGCTGATCTTGCTCGAATTAACGTGGTAAGAGCGAATGTCGTCGGTCGGAGTGGTCACGATCGGAATGTCGCCCTTCTCAGGAAACAGCTCCTCCACCACACGCTTCGCCACCTGTGCGATCTCCATGATCG
>CAMDRK010000048.1 GCA_945906715.1 Nitrospira lenta | reverse complement strand
ATCGTCGGATTGAACCCGATTTGCCCCCTGCCGAGTTGTGCGGGCGACTCCATCACCTTTTCAGCGCTGTCATGAGCATGGGTATTGCCGGTCGGGAGATAGACGCCAAATCCCAGCACCACCATGCTCCTCAAAGTGGGCAACACATTGTACTTGAGGGCAACCCGTGTGTCCCCAATCCCATTGGCGGAGAAATTCGACGCATCGCCTTCGCCGTTCGCTCCACCCTCTCCCAGGCCATCGATGTGTTTATGTGTACGCCACATATAGGGGAGAGTGAGTTGTAGCCCTAATCGATCGGTGAGGCCATAATTGATGTCGAGCGTCGACTGCTGGGTAATGGTTCGAGTCTCCTGATGATGATCCAAAATTAACGCCCGGTCTGCCTGATCCACCGCTGCGATGACCCCATTGGTCCCATCCAATAATCGCATCGGCGTGTAGTTGTAAATCGCATTGACCGTGAGGAGGCCTGCCTGAGGAACTTGCTGCTGAGATCCGATGACGACGAAACAGGTCACGGCGCCGCAGGAGGCTTGCGCCTGCTGGGCGATGGGCCAAGAGAATACGACGACTGCAAGACTGAGAATGAATCCGAGGATGAATCGTTTCCCTGCCATGATGCTGTTGGCCCTTTCTCTTTATGAAAAATCGCTTCTACTCCGCCACCCTACAACCCATCAATGGATTGTGCGATAGACAGATACGGCCCGCTGTGAGCCGCTGAGCAACGACAATTACAAAGAGAAAGACGGAGGGGCGCGGCTGGGAGAGATCCGGCAAGTTTCGAGCGAAGGTTGTGCAGCTTGAGGGAGCGTGACAAACGCGATGGGACTGAGTTCGGCCTGAAACGTGACAACTGCGGTATCGAGAACCGTCCCGGCCGCACACATCCAGGAGCAGAGGAGGGTGCCATGGGTGGCAGCCTGATGCTGGGCATGGTGCCCTGCATGTTCGACCGACTGAGCCTGCGCCAATCCGCCGACGGAAAGGACGCAGAGCACCAGGAGGATCGATAGAAATCTAAGGGCGCGGCATTTCATCGGATTATGACCTTTAATGATCGCCGCAATGTTACTGGAGGCCCGCCAGGCCTGTCAAGACGGCATATCGGGTCTGTCTGGTCTATTCGGTCTGTCTGGTTCATCTGGTTAGTTTCATTCAACCAAACAGACGAGATAGACCGAATAGACCAGATAGACCCCGGTGGCGGATTTTTCAGCATCCTGCTGAGCTGCTGCTTGTTATAGGATTCAAGGAAAGGATGTTGTATACTGCCAAAATTACTTTTGGGGGCATCGGCATTCGTTCCGAGCGACAGTACCATGGTCACCTCACTACTCAATCAAATCTTCGGCAGCAAAAACGATCGTGAAATCAAGGCAATCCGCCCGATTGTGGAGCGGATTACTAGCCTGGAATCCGGCCTGACGCCACTCCCTGATCAAGCCCTCGTGGACAAGACCCAGGAGCTTAAGAAGCGTCTTGGGGCCGGGGAGACCCTGGACGATATCCTGCCTGAGGCCTTCGCGGTCTGCCGTGAGATGTCCCGCCGCAAGCTGAGCATGCGGCATTTCGATGTGCAGTTGATCGGCGGCATGATTCTCCATCGAGGCCGTATCGCAGAAATGAAGACCGGCGAAGGGAAAACCCTGATGGCCACGTTACCGGTCTATCTGAATGCGCTCGAAGGGAAGGGCGTGCACCTCATCACGGTGAACGACTACCTTGCCAAGCGCGATGCGCAGTGGATGGGCGTGCTCTACCACGCGCTGGGACTTTCGGTCGGCATCATTCAACACGATGCCTCCTTTTTCTTCGATCCGACCTATGAGGCCTCCGACAAGCGGCTCCAGTCTCTCCGCCCCTGCACGAGGCCCGAAGCCTATCGCGCCGACATCACCTACGGGACGAACAATGAATATGGCTTTGACTACCTGCGCGACAACCTGGTTGTCACCGATTTGGCCCAGTGCGTGCAACGCGAGCTGAACTTCGCCATCGTGGACGAAGTCGACAGTATCCTCATCGACGAAGCCCGCACGCCCTTGATTATCTCCGGTCCGACGGATGAAACGACCGATCTCTATTACCGCATCAACGCGATTATCCCGCAGCTGAAACCGGAGCAGGACTACACGGTCGAGGAAAAGACGAAGACCGCGTCGTTGACCGAGGACGGCAACGTCCGAGTCGAGAAACTGCTCGGCGTGGACAATCTCTACGATCCCAACCATATGGACCTCGTCCATCACGTCGTCAAGGGGCTCCAGGCCTATAGCCTCTACAAGCGGGACGTGGATTATGTCGTGAAAGAGGGCGAAGTCATCATCGTGGACGAATTCACCGGGCGCCTCATGCCGGGCCGCCGCTGGAGCGACGGCCTGCACCAGGCCGTCGAAGCTAAAGAAGGCGTGAAGATTGCGAACGAGAATCAAACGCTGGCCTCGGTCACCTTCCAGAACTATTTCCGGATGTACAAGAAGCTCAGCGGCATGACCGGCACGGCGGACACGGAAGCGGCGGAGTTCGCCAAGATCTATAATCTCGACGTCAATGTGGTTCCGACCAATCGCAACATGATCCGCCTGGATTATGCAGATGTCGTCTACCGGACCGAGAAAGAAAAGTTTTCCGCGATCGTCGAAGACATCAAGGAATGCCACGAGCGAGGCCAGCCAGTCCTGGTCGGCACGATTTCCATCGAAAAATCGGAGCGGCTTGCCGGCTACTTGAGCCGGACCGGCGTGAAGTACAACGTCCTCAATGCGAAGCAGCACGAGCGGGAAGCTGAGATCATCGCCCAGGCTGGCCACAAGGGCGCCGTCACCATCGCGACGAACATGGCGGGCCGCGGCACCGACATTCTCCTGGGCGGCAATCCCGACTTCATGTTCAAGCAGATCCTGTACCGGGAAGAAAACTTGACGGAAGCGGACAAGTTGAAGATCTTCGAACAGATTCGGGCCGATTGCGAGAAGGACAAGCAAGAAGTTCTTGCGGCAGGCGGACTCCACATTCTTGGGACCGAACGCCACGAAAGCCGCCGGATCGACAACCAGCTTCGAGGCCGCGCCGGCCGCCAGGGCGACCCTGGTTCGTCACGATTCTATCTGTCGTTGGAAGACGACTTGATGCGTATCTTCGCCTCCGAGCGGGTCTCCCAGCTGATGCTCAAGCTCGGCATGGAAGAAGGTGTCCCGATCGAACATGGCATGGTCACCAGGGCTATCGCCAATGCCCAGAAGAAGGTCGAGGGCCACCACTTCGATATCCGGAAACAGCTGCTGGAGTACGACGACGTCATGAACAAGCAGCGAGAGGTGATTTACCAGCACCGGCGCGCCGTCCTGGGCGGGACGAATCTGAAAGACGATCTTCGCAACATGATCGACGGTCTGGTGGAGTCCGCGCTGAACATCTATTGCCCTGCGGAACAATATCCCGAAGAGTGGGATATGAAAGGGCTCGCCGAACTTATGCATAGCCAGTTCGGCTTCGACATCGCCCAGGACAAGAATGACGGCGGGGAGTCGCTTCGCACCATAGGGCGCGACGCCTTGGTCGAAGACCTCCGCACACATGTGCGCGAGGCGTACGATCGGAGAGAACAGGATTTGAGCCCTGAATTGATGCGGTTCCTGGAAAAGACCTTCATGCTTCAGGTCATCGACCACCATTGGAAAGATCACTTATTGGGGATGGATCACCTGCGCGACGGGATCGGATTGCGCGGTTACGGACAGAAAGATCCGCTCATTGAGTATAAACGGGAAGGGTACGATCTTTTTTCCGGCCTGATGGAACGGATCAAATCCGACACGCTCGATCGGCTCTTTCATGTACAGGCGGTTCGGAACGAAGAGCAACCTGCCGCTGCACCGACACCTCCGCCCCCTCCAGTCATTTCACGACCCCAACCAAAGCTCATCCTCAATCGAGGAGAAGAACCAGTCGCCCCTCAGACGGTTCAGCACAGCGACGACAAAGTCGGCCGCAACGACCCCTGCCCCTGCGGCAGCGGGAAAAAATTCAAGAAGTGTCACGGGACGTAAGAAGGATCGCTACGCCCGTCTCTCTCCTCCACGTCAATTCGACCGTTCTAATCTCACCGCTGCTTGGCATCGAAACTCATTCCGTTCCATGCCATGCATGAACGGAACGTCGAACATCGATGCCACTTCGCCTTCGGCGAGCCGCAGCCGTTCGATTGAACGGGCCCCGAATTGCCGCAATGGTCGAGAAGATGGCAGAGAGGCTCGGCTGACGAAGGGCGCGGACCTTCGGCGTCGCCATGATGCGACCAGCCTCCATTGCTACTGACCCGCATTACGCATCACCACGCACGACTCTAAAACTGCGCCGAAGCGTCGCAATGCCGTCGTGCGTGGCCGTCAACACCCACTGCGATTTTTGGCAGACGCCATGGCGAACGCCTCGATCCACATCCCTTCCAGCCGAGCCAGGAGAGAAAGTAGGAAAAACAAGAAGATCGCGGGCCGTGCGTTTGACTTGCCTGCCATAGCACTTAGCGCTATACAATGACACGGTGGGAGATGCGGCATGGCGGTGTATACGACCCGATGGTTCGATCGTTGGGCTCGCAAACAAGGGCGGCTTTCGTATGCTGATCGCTACCAACAAGGGAACTCGCTGGATATTCGTGTACGGTTTTCCGAAGAACGAGCGCAGCAACATCGATAAGGACGAAGAAGATGCGTTGAAACAACTGGCCGCACATCTGCTGGCACTGACGTCACAGACACTCGATCAGGCAGAGCGTGCAGGGGAATTGATGGAGGTGCATTGCGATGCGAAAAACCAAATCGGCCATTCTTAAAGTCGTCCACGACACGGCCAAGGGACTCCACAAGGCGGGCGTGATGGATCAAGTCACATTGCACGAACTCAATCGCCTGTGCCTGGCTCCGATCTCGCCGCTAAAGCCGAAGCAAATCAAGCACATCCGCGAGTCCTCACGGGTCAGCCAGGCGGTGTTTGCCCGCCTCCTGAACACGAGCGTTTCGACGGTGCAGAAGTGGGAGATCGGCCAAAAGCGGCCAACGGGCACTGCCCTCAAGTTACTGCACCTGGTGCAGGAGCGTGGCCTTGAAGCCGTTGCTTAAGCCGTGGTTGCAGAGCAGCATGTGATAAGAAAAATAGGCCAGGAATATTTTCTTGCCGGAGCGACCGTAGATCCTCATGTCTTCCCCCTTGAGGCGAACTAGACAATCTCCTTTTGCGCGCAACATTCTCACCCGCCCAACCCCGAGCGCGTCGAGACGCGCCCTTGTCCCAGGCGAGCACGTTTTTATTGCGCGCTCAGCGAGCAAGAAGGGCACCTGGCCACTCCTTTTCCATCCTTCCAAGCTCGCTTGTTATTTCTCAGGGATGGAGGCTGATTGATCTTCCATTGCGCGCGTCCAACGAATGCTGGTTCATTTGGTCTATCTCGTCTATCTGGTTTGTTTGGTTGATCGGACTGGAGATTTACTCAGAAGAACCAGACAGACCAGATAGACCGGCCAACCAGACAGACGAGCCTGTGCGCGTTCCGCGAGCAGGAGGACGACCAGGCTGCCCTTCCCATCCCTGACGGAGGAATTACAATTATTCCTTTGTCGGTTGGAGCCTCTGCGGTAGCATGGCATTCGAATTAGTTCTGTCGCTCATTCGAAAGGGAGGTAAGGATTTCATGGGGGCTGTCTCTGCAATCAATAGTGCGCGGAAAGACACGATTCTGCTTGTCGACGACGAATCGGCCATTACGATCATCTTCGAGATGGAGCTGGCCCGCATAGGCTATTGTGTACTGACTGCCAGTAATGCCCAACAGGCAAAGCAGGTTGCAGCGGAATTCCCTTCCACCATTGACGCATTGGTCACGGATTGGAGAATGCCGGACATGATGGGCGATCAACTGGTTTCCGAGCTCCTTGCCCAGCGCCCCGGTCTCAAGGTAGTGATGATGTCCGGCAGTCCTGAAGCCGAAACAGCCTCTCAGGCGTTCCACAAGGACCAACTCACTTTTCTCCAAAAACCCTTCGGCATCTCCGAACTCAATCAAGCCATCAGGCAGCTTCTCGGACCATTGAACAAGCCCGCCAGCCAGGTCGCTTGAATAAAAAATCTCGCCGTCGACTTCTCTCCTAACCCTCTCTGCGCAAACGCAATTTCTCCCTGAGTTCACCTTGACTTAGCAGCAAATTCAAGGCTAATCTACGCCACTTTCGGCCCTCTAATTGACCCTTCAAGAGGGATGGGTGGGGTGTATCCTCCGCTATTGGTGTCACTTTTCTTGTGTTGTCGATGGGATGAGGAGTAGCGACTCAGGTAGATAGGCTGGAGGTTTTTAGGCTGAAGGTCGGAGGCGGGAGATCTGGACACTTCAACCTTCAGCCTGAATATCTGAGTGGTTACGTTGAGGATAGGAGGAGTTGCTTGTGACAACCGGGCATCCCGAACTCATCGCTGCCATTTCGTCCGAGATCGCCAGAAACGGGCCAATCCCCTTTGTCCGGTTCATGGAACTGGCGCTGTACCATCCCCAATTCGGCTACTACATGCGTGACCCGGTGGGCATGGACCATGAACGTATCGGCTGGTCCGGCGATTTCTATACCAGCTCCGATGTGCATCAAATTCTCGGCCGTGCAATTGCCGCACAAGCCAGACAAATGGACGAATTATTGGGATGTCCCACTCCATTCACAATCGTTGAAATGGGCGCCGGCAAAGGTTTGTTAGCCCGTGATTGTTTGGCGGCGATCCATGCCGAACAGGGCGACTTCGCATCTCGTGTTCGCTACGTGCTCATCGAACGAAGCCCTGTGATGCGGGAACGGCAACGCCAGATTTTGGCTCATTGGCTCAGCAAGCCGGGTCTTCTCATTTGGATGGAAGATCTCGGTGAGCTGGTTCCTCAGAGCGTGACCGGTTTGTTCTATAGCAATGAATTGATCGATGCCTTTCCGGTGCATCGGATTCAGGTCACGGACGGCCAGACCGAAGAACTTTGTGTGGATGTTCGTGACGGAGTCTTTGTGAGCTGTCTGAAGCCCCTGTCGACGTCCGCGCTCGATCGATATCTACAACAACTCGACTGCGCGTGGCCGGAAGGCTACCGAACTGAGGTGAATACCCAGGCTTTGGACTGGATGGAGCAGGTCGCTCAGCGGATGGGTCGTGGATTTGTTATGACGATCGATTATGGTCATACGGCGCAGGATCTCTATGGACCTGAGCGGAAGGATGGCACATTCCTCTGTTACTTCCAGCAACGGACGAACGAGGATCCCTTCATTCGCGTCGGCGAACAGGATATGACCGCGCATGTAGATTTTTCGAGCCTGGCTTCTGCCGGTGAGAAACAGGGGCTTCACATGACGGGGTTCACGAACCAAATGAGTTTTCTCATGGGGCTCGGTGTTGAAGAGATGATCGGGGAATTACAGCCGGAGAGTCCGGAGTTTCGCGCCGCGATTCATCTCCTGAAGCCGAATGGCATGGGCAGCACGTTTAAGGTGCTTATCCAGCACAAGGGAATCAATCATCCGGAACTGGACGGGTTGAAATTCAAGCCCTTCTTCGGATCGGCACTGACTACAAACAGGGTCAATGGTCAACCGTCATTCGTCAATCGGTAGGCTCAGTTTTCTCCAATGACCATTGACGTTTATACGTTTCACGTTTTACGGGGCCCGCATGGATAGCATAGGCGTTCCAGAGAATTACATACCGATTCTCTTATTTATCGTCGTCGGTCTGATCTTCGGCGCCTTTGCGCTGCTCGGCGGTTCGCTTATTCGGCCGAGTCGCCCCTATCGAGCCAAGTTGACGCCCTATGAAAGCGGAAGCCCGCTGTTTTCCGACGCGCGCATCCAGTTCCCGATGCGCTATTACATTATCGCGATGCTGTTTGTGATTTTTGATATCGAGGTTATTTTCATGGTCCCTTGGGCTGTCCGGTTTCAGTCCCTCGGCCTGCTGGGCCTCATCGAGATGCTCGTATTTATCGGCATCCTGCTGGCCGGATTCTGGTACGCATGGAAGAAGGGGGCGCTGGAATGGGACTAGCGCGCGCAAGGAGCGCAGTTTTGAGTTTTGAATTCTGAGTTGTGAGTTGCGCTTGGAAACTCAGAACTTAGAACTCAGCACTCAGAACTGGAGCGAAGCGACATGAGTTTTCTAGAGAGACAATTCGAGGCGAATATTCTGACGACCAATCTGGACGCGGTTGTGAACTGGTCTCGGAAGTCGGCGTTGTGGCCGATGACGTTCGGCTTGGCCTGCTGCGCTATCGAAATGATTGCGAGTGTATCGTCGCGGTACGATCTGGATCGATTCGGCGCCGGGGTTTTTCGAGCCTCGCCGCGGCAGGCCGATCTCATGATCATCGCCGGCACAGTGACGCGCAAGATGGCGCCGGTAATCCGACGCATTTACGACCAGATGCCTGAGCCTCGCTATGTCATTTCCATGGGCTCCTGCGCTACGTCAGGTAACCATTACAACAGTTACGCGGTGGTCCAGGGCGTCGACCAGATTATTCCGGTCGATGTTTATGTGCCGGGCTGTCCGCCCCGTCCGGAAGCGTTGCTCGATGGATTACTGAAGCTGCAGGAAAAGATTCAACGGGAAAAGGTATTTGTGAGATAGGCGTCAATCGTCAACAGTCATACGTAAATCGGAAGAATAACTTGCCCGGCTCGATTGACGATTGACCAATGACGATTGACGACAGAAATATGCAATCTCTGCTCGACAGCCTGAAGACGAAATTCCCGGACGCGATCCTCGCGACCCGCGTGGATGCCGCACGTGCCGAGACGTCTGTCTCCGTGGCTGCTGCGCGCCTCCTGGAAATTATGCGCTATTTGCACGATGCGCCGGAGGCGGCCTTCGACCATCTCACCGATATCTGCTCGGTCGACTATCCCGAAGATCAGCTCCGGTTCGAAGTCGTCTACCACTTGCACTCGCTTCCGCTTCGGCAGCGTCTACGTCTCAAGGCGCGTATCACGGAGGACGATCCGACGATTGCGTCGGTCACCGGAATTTGGAAGGGTGCCGAGTTTCTGGAGCGGGAAGTGTATGACATGATGGGTATTCGTTTTTCCGGTCATCCCGATCTCCGGCGCATTCTGATGCCGGAAGATTATGACGAGGGCTATCCGTTGAGAAAGGACTTTCCGACCGAAGGGCGCGGCTGGCGCAGCCGGTTCGAATTCATTCCGAGATTCGACGAGGCCCCGGTCGATGTCGTCAAGAGCGAAGTTTCCGAGGAGCAGAAGCACTTCTATCGCGCCGAACCCGGTCTTCCCAGTTCCCAGCGGCAAGAGGAATTGTTGTTGAACATGGGGCCGCAGCATCCGAGCACCCACGGCGTGTTGCGTGTCGTGCTCCTACTGGACGGTGAACGGATTGTGAAAGCCACACCGGACCTCGGCTACCTGCATCGAGGCGTCGAGAAATTGTCCGAGGGCCTGACCTACATGCAAATCATTCCGCACACGGATCGGCTCGACTATGTCTGCGCCATGTCCAACAATTACTCGTACGTCCGCACTGTGGAAAAACTCCTCGAAATCACGGTGCCGATCCGAGCCGAGTACATCCGGACCATCGTGGCCGAGATGCAACGTATCATCGGCCACCTCTTTTGGCTCGGCACGCAGGCTCTCGATGTCGGCGCAATGACCGTATTTTTCTGGACCTTCCGGGAACGCGAAGTTTTGCTGGATATGTTCGAGAAACTCTGCGGGGCCCGTCTGACCCTGAACTACTATCGCATCGGGGGCGTCGACAGCGATTTTACCCCCGAGCTGGTTCAGCGAATGAAGGCATTCCTCGATATTTTTCCAGAGAAGGTCAAGGAGTACGATTCGCTCATCGCGGCGAACCGTATCTGGATCGGTCGCACGAAGAACGTGGCTGTGCTCTCAGCCGAAGATGCAATCAATTTCGGCTGTACCGGACCGGTCTTGCGCGGATCGGGCGTCGCCTACGATGTCCGCAAAGCCGAGCCCTACGGCGTGTACGACAAAGTCGATTGGGAAGTGCCGATCGGCAAGAACGGCGACACCTACGACCGGTACTGGATCCGCATGGAGGAAATGCGGCAAAGCTCCAGGATTATCGCCCAATGTCTGGATCAGCTGCCGGCGGGGCCGATCATGGCCGACGCGCCGCAATATATCCCGCCGCCCAAGGAACTGGTCATGCGGGACATGGAAAGCTTGATCCATCATTTCATCATCTACACCCAGGGTATCAAGCCGCCGAAGGCCGAGACCTATTGTGCGACCGAAGCTCCGAAGGGCGAATTGGGGTTTTTCATCGTCAGCGACGGCAGTCCCCGTCCCTACCGAATGAAGATTCGCGCGCCGTCATTTGTGCACATGGGGGCCTTCGACCATATGGCGCGAGGCTACCTGATTTCCGACATCATCACGATCTTCGGAACGTACGACGTGGTCATGGGAGAGTGTGACAGATGACGTTAGGCGTGAAACGTAAGGCGTCAGGCGAAAGAAAATATCGCTCCCCTTACGCCTCACCCCTTACGCCTTACGAGGGACGGTCGAAGAGGACGGAATGCTGAAAGAGAAACACCAAAAGGAAATTGACGAGATCATCTCACGTTATCCCGTGAAACGTTCGGCGCTGATTCCTTTGCTGTATTTGGCGCAACGGGATGAGGGCTTTGTGTCTGAGGCGGCGATGAAGGAGATCGCGGGGCTCTTGCGTCTGACTCCGCCGCAAGTCTATGAGACCGCCACGTTTTATACGATGCTCAATCTCAAGCGCGTGGGGAAGTTCCATCTCCAAGTCTGCAAATCCCTGATGTGCGCGCTGGCCGGGTCGGACACGGTCATTGGATGGGTCAAGACGAAGCTCGGAATCGGACCAGGCGAGACGACGGCCGACGGACTCTTTACCCTCAGCGCGGTCGAATGCCTCGCCGCCTGTGGTACTGCGCCGATGATGCAGGTCAACGAAGACTATTACGAACGGCTCACAGAGGAAAGATTCGACCGAGTTCTGGCCGATCTCAAAAGAGATGGAACCTGTCAGCTCAAGACCGGCCCGTTCATGTGGCCTGAACCTCTTAGCGGTAAGGGGTGAACGGTGGGGAGTGAGGGGATGTTCATGACTCGTGGGCTCGTTTCCGCTACCCCTTACCCCTTACCCCTTACCCCTCACCATTTGGATTGAGATGCCCAAGCACGAACTGATATTGCTTAAGAATATGATGCAGCCTGGCTATATCGGCTCGCTCCAAGATTACGAGCGCGCGGGCGGATATCAGGCGCTTCGTAAAGTCATGGGGAAGGTGCCGCCGGGCGAAGTGACCGCCATGGTGATGAAATCGGGACTTCGAGGCCGCGGCGGCGCAGGCTTTCCGACCGGTGTGAAATGGGGATTTCTGCCCAAGGGCTATCAAGGCCCACGCTATCTCTGTTGCAACGCGGACGAGAGTGAACCGGGCACGTTCAAGGACCGCCAGCTCATCGAGCGGGATCCCCATCAGATATTGGAAGGCATCGTGCTCGCCTGTTATGCGATCGGAGCGGAAACCGCCTACATTTATATCAGGGGCGAATTCGTCTTGGGGGCCAGGATCTTGGAACAGGCGATCGCCGAAGCGCGGACCGCCGGGTATATCGGCGCGAATATCCTGGGCGCAGGCATTACCGCTAATGTGTGGGTGCATCGAGGCGCTGGAGCCTATATCTGCGGAGAAGAAACAGCATTGCTGGAGTCGCTCGAAGGCAAGCGCGGCCTGCCGCGCGTCAAGCCTCCCTTCCCCGCGACGCACGGCCTCTACAACAAACCAACCGTGGTGAATAACGTCGAGACTCTGGCCAACCTTCCTCACATCGTCGCCCGGGGTCCCGAATGGTTTGCATCGATCGGTTCCCCACCGAAGAGCACCGGTACCAGAGTCTTCTGCGTCAGCGGCCATGTGAAACGGCCGGGGAATTATGAAGTGCCGATGGGGGTCACCTTCCGGGAATTGATTTACGAGCTAGCCGGAGGTATGCGCTCCGAGAAACCGCTCAAAGCTTTCATTCCAGGGGGGGCGTCAGCGCCGTTCCTCACGCCGACCCACCTCGATGTCAAACTCGATTTTGA
>CAMDRK010000047.1 GCA_945906715.1 Nitrospira lenta | reverse complement strand
CGAGTAAGAGCGAGGCCCGGCGGCTGATTATTCAGGGTGGCCTAGAGGTCGATGAACAGAAACAGAGCGATGCAAATTCCGTATTAGCGATTGTGGCAGGACGAACCTATCGTCTGAAGGTCGGTCGCAGAAAGTTTGCGCTGGTGGAGATGTCGCTGTAAGCAGTTCGGTTGATTGGTGTCAAAAGTGAGAAGGGGGTTGTTTGGGCTAGAAGAGCCTGGGCAGGCCCCTTTTTCATGGCTCGTAACTGTGCAGTTTCTCCTTTCAAGAGCATCCTCCGTTCTATCCGTCGCTTCATTGATCCCGCTTGAAGAGTAGCGGTAGGCACCTGCGGAACCTGAGTGGAGCGAAACCCAGCACAGGAATTGATCGAAACAGGAATCCTGCCGGACCTTATCAGTGTCCCCCCACCTTTGAGGGCCATCGTATCCTTCTGAGGAATATCTTTTCATTGGTTCTGGATATACAAGTGTTCCATGCAGCACTTCAGTTGTTCCCAGAGCTCATTTACGCACATGAAGAAGTAGAGAATAAGTCCATTGAGACCGACGTCACCATATTAAAAAAGGGGATTTGCCATGAAGCTCGCACAACTACGCAGCCTCTATAAACTGATCGGACGCGAGTCGCGCAACATGCGCAAGTCTGTCCCGAAACAGCCCAGACAGCGCGCCAGTGCCTTTGTGCTGGAGTCCCTGGAAAATCGTGTACTCCTGTCGGCCACGCCCATGGACGCGCCCATGACCACGCCGGACATGACGGCCACGGTAGTGACCACCGATAAGGCGGACTATGCGCCGGGAGAAACGGCGGTGATCACGACGTCGAACACGAGCGCAGATGGCCTGAAATTCGGCGATGGCGAACTAGTACAGTTCCAAGTGACCCGCACCGACGGCATCCAGGATTACGCCATGGGCAACATCCCGTGGTTTGTCACCGACGGCGTGGGTGGGTTTGACGCCTATCAGGAATACGATGCGAACGGGCAAGCGATCGACCGCAACGCCGACGGCATGGCCGATTTGATCCGTCCCGACAACGATCTCACCGTCAACGGCAGTATCAGCACAAACTGGTTTGTGGAAGATCAGTACCTCGGCGCGTCCCTGCTACTGACAGCCACGGGCCAGACGAATGGAGCTGTGGCGACGACGGAGTTCACGGATTCGGCCAGCTTCACGGCGGTGTTCACCCCCACCTCGGTGCAGTACGGCACGGCTACGTCTGTCACGCTCAGGGTCACGAACACTTCCGCTGGGAGTTCCCCCAATCCTGATATTGGATCGATCACGGTGAACGTGCCCACGGGTATCGCCGTGTCGGGCACGCCGACCATTGCGGCGTTTGATAATTTGACAAGCAGGACCTGGACTTATGATGCGACGAACTCGACTGCGACGGCTCTGAAGTTCACAGCAAGTAATCCAGCCGCAAACAAACTCGATCCCACCATCGGCTATGCAGATATCACCTTCACAGTGACGGGAACAGCGTTGGGAAACAAAACGTTCAACACGACCGCGTATTCCGGAACGAATAACACCACTGGTGCGTTCACGCCGCAGTCGCCGATCGTCACCGTGGCTGCCGCGTCGATCACTCCCACGTTCTCCGCGTCGAACAAGACCTACAACGGCGACAACGTCGCCAGCGTGACGTATACTGGCCCAACTCCAGCCGGTGTGACGGTCAACTACGCGAGCGCGACCTTCTCGAATGAGAATGTGGCCACTGGCAAGACGGTCACGATCTCCGGTATCTCCCTCAGCGGCGTAAATGCCGGATTCTATACGCTCAGCACCAATTCCATCACGACCACCGCCAACATCGCAGCCCGGGCGCTGACGGTGAGCGCGACCGGCGTGGACAAGGTCTATAACGGCACGACCGCGGCGACCGTGACGCTGTCGGACAACCGCGTGAGCGGCGATGTCTTTACCACCAGCGACACGAGCGCGACGTTCGCCGACAAGAATGTGGGCACCGGCAAGACGGTCACGGTGAGCGGCATCACGATCACCGGCACGGACGCGGGCAACTACAGCTTCAACACGACCGCCTCGACCACCGCCAACATCACAGCGGCGGCGCTGACCATTACTGTCACCGATACGACAAAAACTTTTGGCCAGACCATCAATCTGGCGAATATCCTCGGGACGACAATTAATACCGGCGTCAACGGCGAGAACCTGAGCATCAGTCACACCTGCGCGGGCACGCAGGCGGCAGCCTTGGTTGGAAACTATGCCATCAATTGTTCCGTGGGCTTCGGTACGGGATTGCTGTCAAACTATAACGTGACCATCAATTCGGGTACGCTGACCGTCATGACTCCGAGCGTCATTACGGCCGTCCAAGATGGTGCGAACCTGATCATCGTCGGCACGGGTGGTTGCGATACCGTCGCGGTGAATGCCACCAACCCGAGTGCGATCACCGTCAACGGCGTCGGCTCCTACTCAGTGGGTGCCAGCGGGCACGTGATCGTGTACGGTATGGCGTGCGATGACAACATCAGCTTGACAGGGAATGTCAACCTCGAAGCTCACGGGGGTGTCGGTAACGACACGATCACCGGCGGCGCGGGCCACGATGTGCTCTGGGGTGATCAAGGAAATGATACCCTCACCGGAGCCGCGGGGAACGACGTTCTTATCGGTGGTGACGGATCCGATCGGCTGGTTGGTTCGGCCGGCCATGACATCCTGGTCGCGGGAGAGCTGCAGGGTAATAACTATACCACCCTCCGAACGATCAGCGATAACTGGGCTGCTAACTGGATTGCAGATGATGATCTTGGAGACAAGAATTACGATGGTGACGTCGTGGACGAGAACGCAGACCAACTAACCGGTAGTGCCGGTCACGACTGGTTCATCATTGGATCGACCGACAAGATTACCGATATCAACTCCATAACGAAGGACGGAGATAAGATCACCAACATCTAACAGTCGGTGTGGCAGGGAGTCGCGAAAGGGCTCCCTGCCATGCACATGCACCTCTTAAAGACGGCGCGCCGAGTAGCCGGGCTTCCTGGCCCATGGTGGTTGGAACAGCTGGATACATGACTCACTTCTCGATGACACGATACTGATCTGACCCGGTTCTCCGCTTCGGTCCTCTGACTGTCGAGTTGCGCGGCCATCTACTCCTTCCACATCCATCTTTGGCTTCTCGGCTGGGGAGCGCATTTCATCCATCCGCCGACTCTGTGATCGGGATGTTCTTCTGTCTTCGCGGTGATCTTCTCCACTAAGAATTGTTGCTTTTTCTCGACACTTTGAGGCGGGCGGGGGATACTCGGACCAACAAGGGCCGCTTGCTCTGGTTCGACTGGTAAGGGTGTCCCTCGTGTCCGTCTGACAAACAGAAGAGCTGGTGTTTCCACGAAGAGAGCTACATGCAACAGGCACATCTTAAGAGTATCCCTCAGCGAGATGGTTCTACGGAACCCCATGGCGAAGTGACGCAGGAGCATGAGCTGTGGACTACGTTTGCCGAAGCCTCGACTGCGGCGGCGTTTTGCCAA
This sequence comes from Nitrospira lenta, assembly GCA_945906715.1. GTDB lineage: Bacteria > Nitrospirota > Nitrospiria > Nitrospirales > Nitrospiraceae > Palsa-1315. Next base: position 8,677 of record CAMDRK010000047.1, on the reverse strand, counting down.
AGCTGGTTAGCGCTGCAATGCCGAATGCTCGACGGGGTTCGCGCTGGGATGGTGTTGCTTGGTCCTCCGGGACGAGGCCCATTTCGTCCTGTGACGGTCTGGCCGGAAGGCTCCCGCAATCTCAAACATCTCATTAAGACCGCTGAGCGCACGCTGGTAGATCGCCGTGGAGTGGTCTCGCGACATCAACCCGTTGAAGGGGAGACTCAGAACGGCCACTGCGAAATCGGGTACCCCATTGAATCCCGCGGCGCCCTTCATGGGGCGGCCGTGCTGGAAGTCCTTCCTGCATCCGAACCCCAACTTCAAGCGATGATGCAGCAACTCCACTGGGGTGCGGCCTGGCTGGAGTTGCTGTTTTCACGGGAAGCGGTGACGGCTGAACACGAGATTCGCGAGCGTATTCAGGCTGCCCTTGACCTGGTGGCCACATCTCTCGGCCACGAACGGTTCTACGGATCGGCGATGGCTTTTGCCACCGCGCTGGCGACCACACTGCAGTGCGAACGTGTCAGTCTCGGGTTCATCCGCAATGGCCGTGCGCATGTGTTCGCAATGTCCCACAGCGCAGAGTTCAAACAAGCGACGAACCTCATTCGCAGTATCTCCGAGGCCATGGATGAAGCGGTGGATCAACGCGAGACCATGGTCTACCCCAGCGGCTCAGTCGGGTCGGTCGCGGTATCGCGCGCGCATGCCGAGTTGGCCAGGCAGCATGGGGCAGGGGCCTTGTGTTCGATTCCGCTGGAAGCGTTCGGCAAGCCGATTGGCGCGCTTCTGCTCGAACGTCCGGCCGATCGGCCGTTCGACAAGAAGGCGATCGAGCTCTGCCAGTCCGTCGCCGCCCTGGCCGGTCCTATCCTGGAGACACAGCGGCGGGAGGATCGCTGGTTGATCGCCAAAGCGGCCGACTCCATCAAATCCTATCTGGCCTCATTGTTCGGTCCGCGGCATGTCGGGATGAAGCTCGCGACCGCAGCGGTGGCGGGCCTCCTGTTGTTTGCTCTTCTGGCGAAGGGGGACTACCGCGTTTCGGCTAAAACGGTGGTGGAGCCGATCGTGCAGCGCACCGCTGCAGCCCCATTCAACGGCTATATCCGTGAGGCACCGGCGCGGGCCGGGGATCTGGTGCAGGCCGGCCAGGTGCTCTGCACGCTCGATGATCGGGAACTCAGACTGGAACGACTGAAATCGACGAGCAAGCTTGAAGAGTACAAGAAGGAATATCACAAGGCGATGGCCGAGCGGGAAGCGGCCAAGGTGGAAATCCTGACCGCGCAGATGCACCAGGCGCAAGCAGAGATCGCGCTGCTCGACGATCAGCTCGCGCACACGAAATTGCTCGCGCCCTTCGACGGAATTGTCGTGACCGGCGATCTCAGTCAACAGTTGGGGGCGCCGGTCGAGAAGGGAAAAGTGCTCTTTGAGATTGCCCCGCTCGACCGCTATCGCCTGGTGATCGAAGTCGACGAACGAGACATCGCGGACGTGATGGTCGGGCAACGTGGCTCGCTCATGCTGTCGGCCTTTCCCTCGGAGATCATCGACGTGACGACGGAGAAGATTACGCCGGTGTCTGCGGCGAAAGAGGGTCGGAACTTTTTCAGGGTCGAGGCACGATTCGACCAGCCGCATGATCGCCTGCGGCCAGGGATGGAAGGCGCCGGCAAGATCGAGATCGATCGTCGTCCCTTGAGCTGGATCTGGACGCATCAGATCGTGGACTGGATTCGATTGGCGGTATGGTCATGGCTTCCGTAAGCCTCAGGTAGATAGGCTGAAGGGGTTCAGACTGAAGGTCGGAGGTCAGAATGCTCCAGCCTTCAGCCTAAAAGCCTTCAGCCTGTGAGTACCCTATGAGCGAAGCTCTCTTTAGTCCTTCCTGGTATCGCGTGGCGACGCTGGCCCCACGCTTGCGGAGTCATGCGCAACTGCATCGCCACCAGTATCGTGGTCAGACCTGGTACGTGCTCCAGGACCGGTCGAACGAACGGTTCCATCGCTTTTCACCCGCAGCCTACGCTTTCATCGGTCTGATGGATGGGCAGCGCACGGTCCAGGATATCTGGGAGCTCGCCTCCACGAAACTGGGCGACGATGCCCCGACCCAGCCTGAAGTGGTGCAGCTCTTGAGTCAGCTCCACGCGGCTGATGTGTTGCAGTGCGATATTCCCCCCGACATCGCGGAATTGCTGCATCGACACGAGCGGACGCAGCAGAAGAAATGGCAGCGCCGGCTGATGAGCATCTTTGCCTGGCAGTTCCCGCTCTTCGACCCGGAGCGACTGCTGCAGACCTTCGTGTCATTGGTCCGGCCCTTCTTCGGGTGGGGCGGCGCGTTGCTGTGGCTCGGTCTCGTGATTCCAGCTGTGCTGATTGGGGTCGCGCACTGGTCAGACCTGACGGCCAATCTCATCGATCGCATGACGACGCCGCAGAATCTGGTGCTCCTCTGGTTCCTGTTCCCGATCATCAAAGCACTGCACGAGTTCGGCCATGCCTTTGCCGTGAAAGCCTTCGGCGGAGAAGTGCATGAGATGGGGATCATGCTGCTCGTGTTTTCGCCGGTGCCGTATGTCGATGCATCCGCTTCGTCGGCCTTCCCCAGTAAGTGGCAACGGGTAGTCGTCGGGGCGGCCGGCATGATTGTCGAACTCGTGATCGCGGCGGTGGCCATGTTTGTGTGGGTGAGCGTCGAGTCCGGTACTGTCCGCATGCTGGCCTATAACACCATCATGATTGCCGGAATTTCGACGGTTCTCTTCAACGCCAACCCCTTGCTGCGGTTCGATGGGTACTACATCCTTGCCGATCTGATCGAGATTCCCAATCTGCGCCAGCGCGCTAACACGTACCTCGGCTATCTGTGCGAGCGCTATCTCTTTGGCCGTGAGGAGGCAGAGGCGCCGCATGCCACGCCGGGCGAGCGTGCCTGGTTTGTCGGGTACTCGGTCACCTCTTTTATCTACCGGATATTCATCGTCGTTGCCATTCTCATGTTCCTGACCGACCAGTTCTTCATGTTGGGCATGTTCTTCGCCATCTTGACGGGCTTCACCTGGTTCGTGCTCCCGCTGGGAAAGGGCCTGCGCTATCTGTTTACGAGCCCACGCATCCGCCGCGTGCGCGGGAGGGCGCTGGCGGTCTCGACCGGAGCGATCGCCATCATCGTGGCGGGGCTGTGTGTGACCCCGGTGCCGTTTCGTACGCGTGCGGAAGGGATCGTGTGGATTCCGGATGAAGCCATCGTGCGTGCGGGTGCCGACGGATTCGTCGGGCAGGTGGTGGGCATTCCAGGGTCGAACGTGTCACGAGGCGATGTGTTGGTGGTCTGTCACGACTCTGTGTTGACGACGCAGGTCACCGTGCTGGAGGCGCAGCTCCGGGAGATTGTGGCACGCATTCGCGAGCAGGTTCCGGAGAATATCGCCAAAGCGAAGATGTTAGAAGAAGAGAAGCACTATATCGAAGAGAAACTCGCCCGCACGCGAGAACAGGTGCAGGACCTCGTGATGACCGCGAAGGTGGACGGGACGCTGGTGTTACCTCGCGCGGAGGATTTGCCGGGTCGATTCGTGCACCGCGGCGACGTGCTGGCCCATGTGGTGGATCTCAATACGTTGACCGTGCGCACCATCGTGGATCAGACCGATATCGACTTGATCCGTCACAGCACGAAGACCGTTCAGGTGCGGTTGGCCGAAAAGCTCGCGAGCCCGATCGATGCAGGGGTCACACGGCTGGTGCCGGCGGCGAGCGATGAACTGCCGAGTCCGGCGCTTGGGACCGAGGGAGGTGGCCAAGTGCCGATGGACCCGAAGGATCCCAAGGGTCAGAAGGCCATGCGAAAAGTGTTTCAGGTGGATCTTCAATTACCCGTCGAGCTGGGCCTCGTGAATGTCGGCGGGCGCGTCTATGTGCGCTTTGATCATGGATGGGAGCCGCTCATGGCCCAGTGGTATCGCCAGGGACGACAACTATTCTTGTCGCGATTCAATGTTTGATATAGCCCGTCAACAGACGGCGCTGCACAGCGCCTATCCGGAACGGTCGGTGCCACGCGAGAGCTGGTTCGATCAGCAAGGGGGCAAGCTCACGAGCCCGGTCATGCGCCGGCTGCGAGAGCGCACTGCCATGCGGACCGAGGTGGTGGGGCCCGTGAACGAACAGGGGGGCGCGCTGGCCATCTTGCGGGATGATCAGTTGCGCGAAGAAATCGTTCGAGTGCGGGATCGGCTCCGGCGCGAGGGCTTCAGCAACGAGTTGGTGTTCCGGTCCTTTGCCCTGGTGCGGGAGGTGGCCCAGCGGACGATCGGGCAACGGCACTATGATGTGCAGATTCTCGGTGGGTGGGTCTTGCTCAATGGCTGTGTGGCTGAGATGGCGACGGGCGAAGGCAAGACGTTGACGGCCACGTTGGCTGCCGCAACGGCAGCCCTGGCTGGCGTGCCGGTGCATATTATTACCGTGAACGATTATTTGACGGCACGCGATGCGGACGAGATGAGTCCGATCTATCGCATGCTGGGCCTGACGGTGGGGGTGATCACGCATGAGCAAGATCCCGTGGCGCGCCGCGCGGCCTATGCCTGTGACGTAACCTACTGCACCAATAAGGAGTTGGCGTTCGATTATCTGCGGGATCGGCTGGCCGTAGGCCGGCAACCCAATCGTATTCAACTCCAGCTGGAGAAACTGTATGGCGATGCCACACGGCTTCGGAATTTGGTGCTCCGGGGATTGTGCTTCGGCATTGTGGACGAAGCCGACAGCATCCTGGTGGATGAGGCGCGTGTCCCGCTCATTATCTCCGGCAGCGGTGGGCAGGTGCTGGAGAAGCCGATCTATGAGACGGCCCTGGCGCTGGCGCGAGGCCTCACACGCGGAGACGACTTCGAGATTGACCTGCGGGAACGGAGCATTCGCCTGACGCCGACTGGGCAGGCCCAGTTGGCAGCACGCACGAAGGATCTCACCGGCTTCTGGACCGGGCCGCGGCGGCGTCACGAACTCGTCCGCCAGGCGCTCACGGCCCTCCATTTGTTCCATCGCGATGCCCATTATCTCGTCAGGGACGAGAAAATCCAGATTATCGACGAGTACACCGGACGCATCATGGGGGACCGGTCGTGGGAACAGGGGCTCCACCAATTGATCGAATTGAAGGAAGCCTGTCCGCTCACGCCAATGCACTCGTCGCTGGCACGGATCACCTATCAACGATTCTTTCGCCGCTACTTGTGGCTCGCCGGGATGACCGGCACCGCACAGGAAATCGCCACCGAATTGTGGCAGGTGTATCGCCTGGCCACCGTGACGATTCCAACCAATCGTCCGCTACAGCGGCGTGGAGTAGGGGAGAGGCTGTTCTCGACGGCGGAGGAAAAGTGGGACGCCGTCGTGGAACGTATTGCGGGGCTTCATCAGCGCGGGCGGCCGGTGCTGGTGGGGACGAAGTCGGTGTCTGCATCTGAGCTCCTGAGTGAGAAACTCACTGCGGCGGGGGTCCCGCACGTGATCCTCAACGCCCGGCAGGACAAGGAAGAGGCCGATATCGTGTCCAAGGCCGGCCAGCCCGGGCGCGTCACGGTCGCGACAAACATGGCCGGTCGCGGCACGGATATCAAGTTGCTACCGGAGGTGGCGAAGGCGGGGGGGCTGTATGTGTTGGCGACGGAGCGACACGAGGCCGGGCGCATTGATCGGCAGCTCTATGGCCGCAGCGGTCGCCAGGGAGACCCCGGCAGTTTTGAGACGGTCACCTCGCTGGAGGATGAGCTCCTGACGACGTCGCGTCGCCTGCTGTGGCGATGGATGGCTCGCGCGCTGGTGAGGCGAGGAAAGCCGTTGCAGGGCACAGTGGCGGCGTTTCTCGTACGACAAGCCCAGCGGTCCGCCGAGTCCCTGCATATACGGATTCGCAGGGATCTGTTGCAGCATGAGGATCAGTTGGAAACCTCGCTCGCATTTTCAGGACGACTGGAATGAGGCATGGGAGGCTGCATGATGGTCATTCGGTGGAGTATTCGACGAAGGAGCCTACAGAACAGAGGGCGATCTGATGGATAGGGTATCGGAAATCGAGGACGTGAGATCAGTGCAACAATGTCGGCTGAGACGGCTGGGTGCGATGAGCAGACTGACCGTGGCGGTGATTCTCTGTGCTCTGACGGCACCACCTCTGTGGGCGGCTGAAATGGCCTGCGTGATCAAACCCTTTGCCGAGATTTCCATCGGGACTCCCGTGGAGGGGCTGATTCAAACGGTACCTGTGGACCGCGGAGATTGGGTGACGAAGGGACAGGTGATTGTGACGCTCGAATCGAGTCTGGAAGAGGCGACCGGCATGTTGGCGAAAGCCAAGGCGGAGGCAGAGGCGGTGCTGAAAGGCAGTCAGGTGAAGGTCGGGTTCAGCAGTCGAAAGCTCGAACGGGCCATGGATTTGTTCAAGACCAACGCGATCGCCCGACACGACGTGGATGAGGCCCAGACGGAAAAGGCCTTGGCGGAAATGTCGTATCAGGAGGCCTCGGAAAACAAGCGCCTGGCTGAGCTGGAATGGCATCGGGCCATGGCAGCGTTGTCCCTGCGCACAATTCGGAGCCCGATTACTGGCGTGGTGGTGGATCGGCTGCTCTCTCCCGGTGAGCTGGCTCGTCAGACGCCCGTGATGAAGCTGGCGCAGGTCGATCCATTACGGGTGGAGGTGTATGCGCCCCTCTCGCTGCTGGGGAAATTGAAAACAGGCATGCGGGCCGATGTGCGTCCGGAAGGAAAAGGGCAATCCGTCTATCACGCGAAGATCATGGTCGTGAATAAGGTCGTCGATAGCGCCAGCGGCACGTTTGGCGTGCGTTTGGAAATGCCGAATCCGAATAATACGATTGCTGCCGGCCTGGCTTGCACCGTGGAGTTTCGCCTCTCGTCCGTAGAGAATCCATGACCTTTGGTTTATCCAGTTGGTCTAGTTCAGGCAAATAAATGGGACAAACCAACTACACCAGAGCAACCAGAGCCTGTTAGTGAAAGGGATGTGCCCGTATGCGAATTTACGCGAGCGTTCTGGGGGGAGTCCTCGTGGCGGGTGTTCTGTGTGCCGTGCGCAGTCCGGCTGCCGAGTCGGCTCCGCAGATTCCGCAAGAGATGCCGATACTGAACCTGAGTTTACAGGACGCCCTTGAGGCGGCGGTGGACAAAAATCCTAACGTGCAATTGTATAAAGCACGTATCGAAGCGGCGCGCGGCGCCTCGAGAACGCAACTCGGCGCGTTATTACCGAACATCGCGGGCTCTTCAAAGTTCACGAATCAAACCTTCTTTCTCGGCACCATCGGCGGCGCGCCGGTTCGTACCCAACCATTCGATATCGCCGATGCCCGGGCCACCCTGTCACAGTCGCTCTTCAGTTGGAGTCTGATCGAGCGCTGGCGCGCGTCGCGCGCGGCCTTGGCCGTCTCAGAAGGAGAAGCCGAGACGACGAAGAATGACACCATGGCGACGGTCGCCTTGAATTATTTGGACGTTTTGCGGAACTACGAAACCGTAGCCGCGCGGACGGCGAATGTGGAGCTGTATCAAGAACTCGTGGCCTTCATCAAGAGCCGCCAGAGCGGCGGGATGGCCACGGGTCTCGATGCCGCGAGCCTGGAAACCCAATTGGAGAACGAGCGACAACGATTGGAGTTGGCCAAGAGCGATGTCGAGCGGACCAAGCTGATTCTGATCAATGCCGTGGGCATCAACTTTGATGTGAAGCTCGTCCTCACCGATGAACTCAAAGCGCCTGAGGAGCCGATCCCGACTCAGGACTATGCCATGGAGGTGGCGCTCACCAGTCGACCAGAAATGAAAGCCCAGGAGCAGCGGATTCGGGTGTCAACGCTCACCCTCAGTTCGATTACGGGGGAACGGCTTCCGTCCTTGCAAGCACAAGGAGACTACGGGCTCATCGGGAACCAGGTCAATAATTCGCTCAGCACCTATAACGTGGGGGTGACCCTGTCGATCCCGATCTTTGACGGCGGCCAACGGGAGGGGCGGATCGGCGAGAGCCGCAGTAAGCTCCTGCAAGAAGAAATCAAGATGAACATGGTCTCGAGACAAATTACGATGGAGTTGCGAGAAGCGTTGGTCACGCTCACCTCGGCCAAAGAACAATTCAGGATCGCCAAGGACGGACTCAAGGCGGCGGTGACCCAAGTCCAGCTCGCCAGAGAACGCTTTCGCGTGCTGAGCTCAAACAGTGTGGAATTATCCAACGCGACCTTTTCGCTGGTGCGCGCGAGAGACAATCTTATCGATGGATTGTATCGGGCCAATGCGTCGCGCGTGAATCTGGCTCGCGCCATGGGACAAGTCGAAGCCCTGCGATAAGCATCGGGTGCCTGACCCTGTAGTTGTGCCAGCCGCAGTGTGAGTCTGGTCTATGTGCAGTTGACGAGCGAGAATAGACCGACTGCCACCGCAGTCTGGCAATTGTGGCAGGACGAACCTATCGCCTGAAGGTCGGCCGCAGAAAGTTTGCGCTGGTGGAGCTGAGGGGATAGCGATGTCATTGGTCAATGGTCAATGCTGAGATGGGTCTATGAGAGCTGCCGCCGTTTCTTCTGCTCAATTGACCATTGACGATTGACTTGGCTCCTGGCCCAGCGTAGGATTCGACTCAGCGAGCGGGCGT
>CAMDRK010000046.1 GCA_945906715.1 Nitrospira lenta | reverse complement strand
CGTTAACGCGGAGTGCAGAAAAAGACCCACTGTGACCCGCGGAGATCCATATATTATTGCTCTCGTTAGGTTGAAGATGGACAGTCATCTGAATTTTTTTGTTCCGTATGAGAACGCCGCTGCGTGGCATGAGAACCAGTTGACGCGGGCGCTACTCGTGGTGTTGCGCTATAGCCCAATGGCACATCAGGTATGGCTCCGTATGGTCGCACCTGAGCATCACCTGCACAACTTGTCGAAAGCGGAGTTCGCAACTCAGCGTCAGCGTGTTCTCGGTACCGATACCGAGGTGCCCGAGGGTGAGGCGGTACCCGGTATCAGCGTCTGGCTTGCGCCTGACGCCGCGCAGGTCAGTGCAACTATCGAGCCTTCGGATCGTCAGCAAGTTCTTGATGGCATCGTCACCTACGGTAATGATCTTGTCGTTGTGATTGAGAACAAAATCGCATGGGGTGGTGTAACCAAGCAGCCTCACCAGATCAACCTCCATGGGTCTGCGGTCAAGTTCGAGAAGGAACCCGTCTCGGTGGCGTGGCAGCAGCTTCTCGAGGTGTTGTCTGATCTAGTTGAGCGCGATCTTGTGTCTGGTGCAGAGCGTTTGTTGATCAGTGATTTTTTTGACCTTGTTGAAGAGCACTTTCCAGATATCGGCCCGTACTCGACGCTGGCACGGTGTGGTGACAAAAGCTTCCGCGTAGAACGCCGTCTTGACACCATTCTAGGAAAGGTAGTGGGCACGGGCGTGGGCAAGGCTAAGGGGGCGCGCGACCTTTCTGGAACCGCTAAGATCGCCATGGCCTGGCTTGAGTATGCCGACGGCAAAGTGTGTCTCAGAATGTATCCCGGGGACACATTAACGCAGTCACGTGCGCTGTACGGCGACCATTCCGCATTGAATGCAGTTCTCGCACTCCAGTCCGATGGCTGGCACGTAGAACCGAACTTCCACTGGGGCTTTATGGCAACAGGCTATGCCTGGGCGAAAACGCCGCTTCAAGTTGAAAAATATTGTGACTTCTGGGTCGAAGAGATTAACGCAACGCGAGAACTAAGTCGCTCAGAATGGGAGGCTTACTGGGCGAAGCTTGAATCTGCCAAAATCGTCGAAGCTGCTGGGAAAGAGAAGTTCGACGAAAATTTCACTCGTAGCCAGCGACAAAAGGGTCATCCCCGTCCCGGCCTATTTTGCGAGTACATGTGGCCGCTTGCAGAGGCACAGCGTCTCGACGCACATGGCAAGTTCGTAGAGAAGGTTCGAGTGCGCCTCAACCAGATGCTAGCGGCACTCAACGCCCCACTGGTAGCTATTCACGGCGACGTTTCGTAATTCGGTCGGAAAGTCCTTCAAGTGTAACGTCGGGAGTCTTTTTTTGATCCAGGTTGGGCGAGATGCCTTAACAGTCAGGATCAGGGATGAGCATTGACTTATGCAAGCGAAGGCTTAGCCAATGAGTCTCACCTTTCCCATCGACGCGAAACTTAAAGATGGCTCGCCGGTTCAGTTGGTATTGGCGGATGAGCGGGATGTGGAGCCGCTTCGTGGGCTGTACCGGGTGATTGTCGAGGAGGGGAACTCCTACCCGCATGACCGGTTCCCGGATCAGAAAGATTTCATGGACTATTGGTTTCATGGCAAGAGCACTGTGGCGGCCTATGTGCCGGATCGTGCCGATGCGGCTGGCATGGTCGGGGCGTTCTATCTCAAGCCGAACTGGCCTGGGCGGGCTGGACATGTGGCGAATGCCGGCTTCATCGTGGCGCCAGACTGGCGAATAAAGGCCTGGGTTGGCTGTTGGGGACCACGATGCTGGCCTACGCCAAGCAACTCGACTACCGTGGCGTGATCTTTAATCTGGTGTTTTCTGAAAATGTGGTCGCGCGGCGTCTCTGGGACAAGCTTGGGTTCAAAGAGCTGGGTGCGATTCCCGGCGCGGTGCGGAAGAACGATGGGACATATCAGGATGCGAGGATTATGTTTAGATCGTTGATTGAAAGGTAGTCACCCTGTATGCCAAACGAAACAGCCAATGAAGCAACGCGCCGGGCTTGGCGCGAGTTGGGGTTTTTCTGCGGTCGAGATGCTGCTGCGAATGAGTGGCGCATTATCGGGTCGGTGAAGGGGTTGAGGATGTTCGCAGCCGAAATACGGAAGTACGCGTCCAATTCGGCGCACGATCGGCTGTCGGAGTACACGCATCTCGGACCAGCCATGAATCTTGAAGTCGGCACTTCGCATCAAACGGAAATCACTGAGCAGTGGATCGGTGGTCCATTGGTGGACCTTCTCCGTCTCGCGACGTTGATTGAGCGGAGCGCGCAAGCCAATGTCGTCGGGAAGCGTATTGCCTTGCGAGCGAACTTCTCACCCATGGCTCCCTGCGAGCTCATTTTGGATGTGCGCGATGACGCGTTTGATCCTGCATCCGCCGATCCAGCTTGTTGCTGAATGTGAGGTGAGTGTGGGAGAGCGGGCCGCGGTGTACGACCGAACAGTGTTTCGTCGGTTGTAGTGAGGGTGACAGCTGCCGCGCTTGACAAGTGATACCTCTCAAGGTAGCACTAATCGATTGGTAAGATTCGTCGGGGTGGCTATATTTTCGTCACCTGGAAGGGCGACCATTCTCCCCGGCATGTGCATGTCTATCGTGATGGGGTGCTCATTGTGAAATGGGATTTGGATAGCAGGAAGCCGATGGTAGGGAAATCCACGCGACGAGTTCGCTTGTTGATCGAGCAACTGGAATCCGAAGGGGCGCTATGAAGATCCAGTCTGTCATCCCCAACAATCGCAAGAGGTCGTTCCAGGTGAAGGCATCGAAGAAGCTATTCCAGCTTCCGTACTCGAAAGTCGTGCCTCAACCCAGTGCTGCCGATCCGATTGCCCGGGTATTTGTCGATAAAGAGCTTGGAAGTGAAGGGTTCACCTACGTGTTGGAGTCGGGCAAGGTAGGAACGGTTCACGGTGAGCAGGTATTGGAGTACAACCAAGATCCGCACTATTTGCGGGATACGCTGCTGTATAAATTGACGATGGAGGCACAGAAGCAAGTCGAGGCCAGCCCCCTGTCGAAGCGCGAAATAATCAGACGGCTTGGAACCTCGGCCACGCAGTTCTATCGTTTGCTCGATCAAACGAACTACCGCAAGTCGGTTGACCAACTCTTGTCCTTACTGCATGTTCTGGATTGCGATGTCGACCTTCTGGTGCGAACGAAGACCGCGTCGGGAAAAGCCGCATGAGGAATGATTGTGAGTCAAGCAGCTAACGCCCCGCAATCTCGTCCAGGATCTCTTGCATCTCCTGCTTGGGCAGCCCATTCAGTATCGCTTTGGCTTTCTGCAAATCCTGCGTGACGCCAAGGCTTTTCCCATAGATGCGCGCCAGCGTTTTCTTTGACGGGGTAAAACCATCGGCCGCAGTGGTGGAACAATAGGTCAGGATACGCTTGTCGAATTGGGCGAGGCGGGTATCGAGGCCGGTTTCATACAAGTGCGCCAGCTCGTCGTGCGCAGTCTCGCTCAGCGCATAGGCTTCGGCAAACAGAGCCGTGACTCCATTGGGGGCCTGGCTACCTTTGAGCAGGGCGATGCCCAATGAGTCGCTCGGGTTTGTCCTGGCTGTATCCGGGTAGTCAGCCCAGAGTTCGTCGCGATATTGTCTGAACGCCTCGATGGCATCATGTCGACGGCGCTCAGCCTGGTCTGAAGATAGCGCTTGGCGGCGAAGCTGCGAAAGGGCTTCCGCTGCTCGCTGCTGACCGAACTCGACGGCCTTGGTCCACCAGCGGATCGCCAGCGTCAGGTTTTTTTCAACACCCTGTCCATTGCGGTAGGCGTTCCCCATGAAGTACTGCGCTTGAGGAATCCCGCCGATCGCCGCATTCTCCATAAGCTGCGCCGCTTCCTGATGCCGATTCGTCAGTTTCAAGGCCAGCGCAAGACGATAGCGGGCGTCGAGAAAATTCGGGTGCAGTTCCAATGCCCGGAGATAGGACTGGACAGCGGCGGTGAGATTGCCCAGCGAGTGCTGGACGTTGCCCAAGCTGTAATGCGCCTGGGTGAGTTCAGGGTCGAGCATGATGGCTTCCATCAAGGCTAGGGCTGCCTCATGCCGATCTTGTTTAGCCATCAGTGTGACACCGAGCTGCAGATAGGCTCTGGCGTTGTTCGATTTGAGCTTGAGCGCCATGCGGCATTCATCGAGTGCGGCATCGAGATCGCCGATGCGATAGAGCCCCTGTGCCAACTTCAGCCGGTCGTCTGCGTTGTCCGGTGACACCAGGACTGCGTTGCGCAATTCAACCAGTTCCGTCACTGGGTCTACTGGCTTGAGCGGCAAGTGATCGGGGAGCGTCTGTTCCCCTGTAAGTGCTGGAGTCGGCGAAGTTTCGGCAGTCGGCGGCAGGGATTCGTGCGGCAAGAGTTCGGGAGGGACCTGTTCATCTGTTGGCACTGGTGCAGGCGCTGGTTCAGAAGACGGCGGAGGGGACTCAACCATTGGGGGCGGCTGGTTCCCAGGCGTCTGAGCGAACGATGAATGGGCGAGTGTCAGTGTGGTGAAGGGCACAAACAAGAGGCCCAGGAGCAGCAATCGAAGACGCATGAAAACCTGTAACCCTCCGAGTTTATTCTCTACGATGGACTGCAGTATATCACTGAATTCATGTCGGTAGCCTGACGGAATTCGTTGAGGGGCGCGCCGGCTCATGACTTAATGGGCGGTTTGAATCGCCTGCTGCAGTAGTTGGACTGCGCTCTGGATCTCAACCCCTGAACGGGATAGGGGTTCATGCGGCACTCGCCAGACCGGTTCGAGAGGGGCCGGGTCGGTGGCGAGGCGGGGAATGACATGCCAGTGGATGTGGGGGAGCTGGTTGCCGAGGAGTTCGTAATTGACCTTCTTGGCCTCATAGACCTGGGCGAGGATTTTGGCGATGCGGCTGACATCCTCCATCAGCAGAATCCGTTCCGTGGGAGCCAGATGAAACAATTCTGTTGCATGGCGTTTGAAGACAACGACGGTCCAGCCAGGGAAGAATTGATCCTCATGCAAATAGGCCCTGGAGAGGCTCAAATCCGCGATGAAATGGTCTTCTCTCGGCCAGCTGCCCTGGCAGGCCTTGCACGTTGGATCTTTCATGGTTGATTGACCTTGCGCCACTCCTTAGCTCTTCGCTTACCCTTGACCTCAGCCTGCCTCATCGCTTCGGCCTGAGAATAGCAGAGTTCGATATTTTCATCGAGTGCCGGCCAGGGGCTTGCCTTGACACCTCGTTTCATCGAACGATATTCTCTTCGTGGGTGTAGCCGTAACCCATTCGCTGCGTGTTTCCAACTCATGACACGATCTGCTCTCACACATGCTCCGCTCCTGGTTTCCCGTACGCTCCTGTCCCGGTTGATGCGTCTCTACGATTTCCCGCATCCAGCTCACCCTGGCCGCATCATTCGCGGGTATGATCGGCCTCATGCGGTGAGGACTGCGCGCATGTGCGCCGCGGTAGCTGCGGCGCTGGGCCATGGGTCTGAACGGGTCCGCCAGTATCAGATCGCGTGCCTGCTACATGACTTGGGTCGTGCCGGGCTCGATCGCCGACTCTTCGGAAAGATTTGGTCCTGGGCGAAAGCGCAAGGCCTTCCGACCAGACCGCGCGAGTGGAGAGCTGTACATCCGGAGACGGCCTACGGGCGAGAAACCGAAGCCTTTCTCCAACAGTACCGCAACAAGCTAGAGGCTGACGGCATTGCAATGACCCCTTGGGCGAAGGAACAGGTTGAGATGCGGCTGGGCTATTCGCGCCGGCTTGCCCGTCGGCTGCGTACGGTTCGACCAACGATCAAGAAGATGGGGGTGACCTGGCTTCCTTGGATGCAACAGGTGATGCTCTATTATTACTATCCGGAGAAACTGACGTCGGCTCAGCCTTGGATCAGGCAGTTGGCGGAGATTCTTGTCGCCTGCGAGCAGTTTGAAGCCTATAGCAATCAGCGTCGTGGACGGGACTACTATGTGCGAAAGAAGGAAACGCTGATCGATGCCTTTGCCTATTTGGAGACATTGCAGCAGGAGGGTATTTTGAGTGGCGCGGTGATGGGGGCCTTGCGACGGTTGACGGCGCAAGGCGAGTTCGATGCAATTCTGGAGGAGGCTCGGGGCTGTGCTTTTACCAGGGAAGAGCGACGAGCGCTCCGAGCGATGGAGTCATAAGATGGCGGTTAAGACCGTGTCGTTGCGTTTGACGATGCAGGGGAACACGCAGATCGAAAATATGACGAAGTCTGTGGCCGATGCCCTGGCAGGCGCCGGACTGTCGGCGGGGATCGTCACGGTGTTCGTGAAGCACACGACCGCATCGGTCATGATCATCGAAGATGAGCCTGGTATCAGGGCCGACACCGTAACATTTTGGGACCGGGCTGTGCCGTCCGACCCTGCCTGGCAGCATAATACGAGGAATGCCGGTGAGGACAATGGCCATAGTCACCTGCGAGGTCAGCTTCAAGGGCCGTCGGTGACCATTCCGTTCCTGGACGGGGTGATGTTGCTGGGAAGCTGGCAACAGGTTGTTCTCGTCGATTTCGATACCAGATCCAGGACCAGGGAACTCATTATCCAAATCATGGGGGAATGATCGGGATGAAGGGGCGAGTTGTATCGGTAGGACTGTCGCTCATTTGCCTTTGGCCTGTCTTATCGTTGGCGGAGTGGGGCAAGCCGCTGGGCGGGACCTACGATGGGCCTGAGGGGAAGCCGCGCGTCGTGACACCCTCGCCCGCCGAGTTGGGCTCGGATGAACGGGCCACGATGGCCGTGTTCGAGCGGGCCACGAAATCTGTCGTCTTTATTGCGAATACGGCGATTCAGCGAGACCCCTGGTCGTTCAACCTCTTTGAGGCCCCGCAAGGGTCCGGAACGGGATTCGTTTGGAACAAGCAGGGGCATATCGTCACGAATTTTCATGTCGTCTACGGGGCCAACTCGATCACGGTCACGCTGGCCGATCGGACGGAACATAAGGCGACGCTCATCGGCGCAGATCCCGATCACGATGTGGCGGTGTTGCAAATTCGTGCGTCTGAAGATGCGTTCTCACCCCTCGCAGTCGGGACGTCGAATAATCTGCGCGTCGGGCAGAAAGTCTTGGCGATCGGGAATCCGTTCGGCCTCGATCACACGCTGACGACCGGTGTGGTGAGTGCCTTGGGACGGACGATCAAGTCCCTATCGAACCGGACGATTGAAGGGGTCATTCAGACCGATGCCGCCATCAATCCGGGAAACTCCGGCGGCCCGCTGCTCGATAGCGCCGGCCGCTTGATCGGCGTGAACACCCAGATTGTGAGCCCCAGCGGAGCCTTTGCAGGAATCGGCTTTGCTGTGCCGGTCGACACGGTCAACCGTATCGTCCCGGAGTTGATCAAGTACGGGAAACTCATTCGTCCAGGGCTTGGGGTCTCGCTTGTTCCCGATGCGATGGCCAAGCGGTGGGGAATCAAGGGGCTGATTATCGGTAAGGTGTCGCGTGGCAGTGGGGCGGAATTGGCGGGGCTGAAGGGGGCCCGCGAGACTTTCGATGGCCGGGTGGAATTGGGCGATGTCATCACGGCAGTCGATGGCAAGCAAGTCAAAACTCTGGACGAACTGATGGATGTGATGGAACGCCACAAAGTCAACGATCAGGTCACGGTCGAGTTCTTACGGGAGACGCGCCGCGAACGTGTATCCGTGACCCTCCAAGCCGTCAATTGATCGGCAATCCCTGAGGTCGCTATGGTAGGATCATCCATCTTGTTCCGTATGGAGGACCACCGATGAGTGATCGTAGACCAGCTCAGCCACAGGATCCGGCGTCACATGCGAAGACAGAGGATGCCGCTGATCCTTCGAAGCGCATGGAGTCCGATCCGCTTGAGCTTATAGAGCAATGTCTTGCCTTATTCCCCGACAGTGACCCCCGACAGAAGATCCTCTACAAGCTACGCCATGTTGTAACCCTTGGGCAGGCGGCGCAAAAACAACGCGAAGTCGAATTCAAGAAAGTCGCCGACGTGATCGAAAAGCTGACGGCCCCGGCCAATCGGGTCGGCACCCTGCTTGAGGTGCCTGGTGAAGGTCTTGCACGGATCTTGGTGGGGGGCGCTGAGTACTATGCCTCGGTCGATCCACGGGTGCAGGCCGCCGAGTTAAAGATCGGTGCCCAGATTCTGGTCAACGAAGCCTATGCGGTGATTAAGATATTGGGTTATGACCGTAATGGGCCCGTGTTGAAACTGGCAGAGGCCTTGGCAGATGGGCGGCTTCGTTTTGAGCAGGAAATGGGGCGGCAGGTCTTGATCCTCCAACGATCGAGCGATCTGATTGGCGTGGACCTGAAGACCGGCGATGAGGTGCGTATCGATCCCAGCCTCCATGTGGCGATCGAGAAATTAGAAGACCGGAAAGCCAAATCCCACTTGCTCGATGAGGTTCCCACTGTCACGTGGGAACAGATCGGCGGGCAAGCGGAGGCAATCGCCGCGATTCAGAAAGCCATCGAGTATCCCCTGCTCCATGCAGAGACCTTTCAGCGCTTCAAGTTCACCCAACCCAAGGGCTTTTTGCTCTACGGCCCTCCCGGCTGTGGAAAGACCTTGATCGGACAAGCGGCAGCAGCCAGCCTCTCGAAGCTGGTAGGAGAATCGAGCCAGGCTGCCTCCGGTGCGAAGGGGGACAGGACCCCGGTGACTCGCGGGGCTTTTCTCCACATCAAGGGGCCGGAGATTCTGAATATGTGGTTGGGAGAATCGGAACGGATGGTCCGGGATCTCTTCGCCCAAGCCCGCGCCAGACGGAAAGAGGGGGCCTTGCCCTTTATCTTTATCGACGAGGCAGAATCGGTTCTCGGCACGAGACGGGCTTCTCGTTCATTCAACATCTCCAGCACTCTGGTGCCAATGTTCTGTTCTGAGATGGATGGGATTGAGTCGTTGCAGGATGTGGTGATCATTCTGGCTTCGAATCGACCGGATCTGATCGATCCGGCTGTGTTGCGGCCAGGGCGCATCGATCGCAAGATCAAAGTGAGCCGTCCCAATCGCGACTCGGCGGCGGCGATTTTAAATGTGTACCTCACGGACGATCTGCCGCTGGACCGGCAATGGATCGACCAGCATGGAGGGGACCGGAAGAAATCCTGTGCCGACCTTGTCGAGCATGCGCTTTCTGCAATTTTCTCGCGCCTCGATGAGAATCGGCTTCTGTCGATCAGGCTTCGAAATGGACAGAATAAGGTCCTCTATCGGAGCGATCTGATCAGCGGCGCGATTCTGGCTTCCATCGTTCAGCGGGCGAAAGAACGGGCCATCGATCGCATGATTGCGGCCGGTGGGGCTGAGCAAGGCGGCATGACCTTGGACGATCTGGTGAGTTCTGTCCACGCGGAGTTCCGAGAGGGCGAAATGCTGCCGCCCGACGATGCGGCGGAAGAATGGCTCAAGCTTCTCGATCATCATCCGGAACAGGTGGTGGGGGTCTCGTCGTTCCGAAGAGGACGGCAAACGGAAGAGCGGTTAGTGAATCAGATCATCTGACGACGTAAGGGGTGAGGGGTAAGGCGTGAGGGGTAGAAGAAAGTGAAAAGGCTCCGTTTAGTTAGGCCCTTTCATTTTACGCCTCACGTTTCACGCCTAACGGCATGATACGGCTATTCGGCATTGAAACAGAGTATGGGATTACCAGGGAAGACCAGGACGCGGTCGATCCAGTCGTGGAGTCGATGGAGCTGGTGCGGGCCCATCTGACTGCTTCGTTCGAGCGGCGGTGGGACTATGGCGGTGAAGATCCGCACGAGGACGCGCGGGGATTCCGAGTTGCCGGGCTACAGCAGGATAAAGAAGAAGACGAGTTTGCCAAAGTCGATGCCCATCGGCCGTTTTCGTTTCATGAGATGAAGAGCGATCTCGTCCTCCCGAACGGCGCACGTTTCTATAACGATCATACGCACCCAGAATATTCTACGCCTGAATGCCGCACGCTCTTAGCCATCCTAGCCCATGACCGCGCCGGAGAACGCATTGTCCAGCGGGCGGCGGAGCGTCGTAATCATGCGCTTGGCGGGCCCCATGTACAGCTCTACAAGAACAACACGGATTTTCACGGACATAGTTATGGCTGTCACGATAACTATCTCGTCTCTCGCTCGATTCCCTTCCCTTCGCTGACGGCGGGGCTGCTTCCGTTCCTTGTCAGCCGGCAGGTCATTGCCGGGGCGGGGAAAGTCGGTGTGGAGGGTCAAGAAAGCGGGTTCGTGCCGGGCCAATATCAGATCTCTCAACGAGCCGACTTTATGGAGACGGATTTGAGTGTCGACACGATGCACAACCGACCGATTCTGAATACAAGGGACGAGCCCCATGCGGTTCGTGAAAAATATCGCCGGCTGCATCTCATCATCGGCGATGCCAATATGTGCGAGTACAGCACGGCGCTGAAAGTCGGGACGACGCAGTTAGCGCTGGAGTTGATCGCGCGAGAGGCTGCCCCGGCGCTTGAATTAGAACACCCAGTTACGGCGGTGAAACAGCTGTCTCGCGATCCGGATCTAAAGCAGGCAGTTCGCCTGAAGAGTGGCAGCACCATCACAGGCCTCGACATTCAAGAGCAGTACTATCTCGCGGCTGAGAAGCATTTGGCCGGTACTGACGCAGAGACGGATTGGATCCTTCGTGAATGGGCTGCCACGCTGCGGCTTCTTACCGGCGATCGTCGGCAACTCGTCGGGAAGCTTGATTGGGTCACCAAGCTCTGGCTGCTGGAAACATTCATGCAGGAAGAAAAGATTGGCTGGGATGATCCCTGGTTGGCGAGTTTGGACTTGGAGTACCATAATATGAACCAGGATCGCGGGCTCTTTCTGGGGCTCGAAGCCGAAGGGAAAGCCTGGCGGATGACGTCGGAGCAGGATGTCGAATCGGCATTGCTAGGCGGGCCAGCCGATACCAGAGGGGGGATTCGCGGCCTTTGTATCAAACGGTTTCCTGATCAGATCAAATCGATGCAGTGGGAACGTATTCAGTTCAGCGGAGGGCTGCTTCCGCGGACATTGGAGATGGGCGACCTCTTCGAGCCACAGGCAGTGCACACCTGTGCGAAGATATTCGAGCGTGCGGCATCTCCGATGGATGCGCTGAGCGTATGGAACAGAGAAAAGGAGTCCCGATCATGAACTACATCTCAATGCCGGAGCGCCGTGAAGGGCCAGGCAGTCCGATGCCAAAGGCTCCGAGTCCGTCCGATGAGGGCGGCGGGCCGAAACGACCGGAGACCGGGTCGCCCGATAAGGATAATCTGCTCAAGCGCATGCGCAAGGTCGATCCGAAACAGGCTGAGCGGTATCGGCAACGGACGGGACAGTAAAGACGTTAGGGGTAAGGGGTTAGGCGTGAGGGGTAGGTTCTGAGTCCGATCGCCTGACGCTTCACGTTTCACGCTTCACGAGGGGTTTTCAAGAATGGGAATGCAGGGAGATTTCTTTCAATTGCTTAAAGAGCAGGGCTATACATTGGGAAGTTCAGGCCAAGTGGGAGCTGGCCAGGCGCTCACGAACGCCACGACAATTTTAGCCTTCAAGTATCGCGACGGCGTGCTGGTGGCAGGAGATCGTCGGGCGACTGCCGGTAACATGGTGATGTACGATCGCACGGACAAGGTGTTGGAGATCGATCGGCACAGTGTCATGGCAATTGCCGGTGTGCCGGCGACGGCCTACGAAATGGTGCGCGTGTTGGAACATTCCTTCAAATACTACCGGAGAACGCAACTACAAGAATTGAGTTTCGACGGCAAGCTGCGCGCCGTCTCCAAACTCTTGAAGGAGAATGTGCCTGCGGCGTTGGCTGGGACTGGCGCGGTGGTCCCGGTGTTTGCCGGCTACGATCTGGAGCAGGGCTCGGCCAAGATCTTTTTCTACGATATTCTGGGGGCGGAGTTTGAAGGGGTGGAGTATGCCGTGTCCGGGTCCGGCTCCCCTACAATCCGGGGGATCCTGCACTACTTGAATACGTGGGGGGAACAGCCCCTCAATACGTTGCCGGAAGAACAGGCGATGGTGCAGGCGTTACGATTGCTTACGAGCGCGGCGGAGTTCGATTCGGCGACCGGCGGGGTCAACCGGGAGGCAAGTTTGTACCCAGTGATTAAGTTGATTTCTGGAGCCGGTGTGCAGACGGTGCCGGATGCGACATTGAAACCTCTCTATGAGTCACAGGTGGTGCGCTATGTATGAAGAACCCTATCGTTGGGTGGAAGCGGTCTGCAATCGGCGGCAGTATCTGGACGAACAGTTCAAGCAGGGGAGCCCGGTCGTTGCGTTGACCTATGATGGAGGTATTCTCCTGACGACGGTGAGCAAGGGGACTCCGAAGCTCTACGAGATCTACGACCGGCTGGCATTGGGCGGGATGGGACA
>CAMDRK010000045.1 GCA_945906715.1 Nitrospira lenta | reverse complement strand
GGGTGCTGATGGTTATACACCGGCATTCACTCAGCCTTGCGAATGCCGGCACTGGACTGCTGGGTCGGAGACTCCACGGCACCTAGTGAGGCGATACGATCCATCACGGTGCGGCTCACCTCCTGATAATATTGCTTATCATCACCACTCTTCTCATCCCGGGGAAACATGAGGGAATCACCATAGCTAACGGTCACAGGACAGAAGTGCGGCCACGAAGTTCCAGGCGGCAGCACGTCGAACGTGCCCTTGAGATAGGCCGGAACCACCGGACATCCGGTTTGTGCCACGATCATACCAATCCCCGGTTTAGGGGACTGTAGCCGGCCATCCGTACTGCGACTGCCCTCCGGAAAGATCACCACGACCTTTCCTTCCTTGATCAGAGAAACCGCTTTACCAAATGCGTCACGGTCAAACCGACCGGTCCTCAAGGGAATCCATCCCAACCATTGGCAGATCGCCCTAAGGCCTGGAACCGGAAAGAGATCGCTACGCCCCAAAAACCAGGCCCGCCGCCCCATCCCACAACCCAGGAGGGGAATATCTATGTAACTGGCATGGTTCGCCGCGACGACGAACCCACCGGTCCGCGGAACTGCCCCGACGACTCGAAAGCGAAAACACAACCAGCCGACGGTCCGAGCGAGGATCCACAAGATCCCGTAAAAAACCGAACTCACAATTTGGCCGCAATCACAGCCATCATCTGGTCCACCACATCGGTAGCGGACAAGTTCGACGTGTCGATATGCCGGGCATCCTCAGCAGGAACCAGTGGAGCGATCGAGCGGGAACGGTCCCGCGTATCACGGTTTGTCAAATCGGCGCTCGTCTCCTCCAGTGCTCCGGAATGCCCCGCCGCAACGAGTTCCCGATGCCGGCGTTGGGCCCTGACATTCGAATCTGCTTCGAGGAAAAATTTCACATCTGCCGAAGGAAAGACCTTCGTCCCCATATCGCGCCCCTCAGCCACTACCGCTCCGCCTTCTCCGATTTGTCGCTGGACGGGCAACAGCCAAGCCCTGACTGCTGGAATGGCCGAGACCACCGATGCCGCTGCCGACACCGCAGGCGTTCGGAGTTCGCTGCTCACATCCCTGCCACTGACCAGCACTGCCGCCACTCCCTGAAGAAACTGCATTTGAAGCGACAACGTGGGCAACAGAGCAGCGACCGCGTCGGTATCGGCCGGATCCACACCAGACTCAATGACGGCCCAGGCCGTCGCGCGATAGAGGGCGCCTGTGTCAAGATACAGATAGCCCAATCGAGAGGCCAGCAAGCGGGCCACTGTGCTCTTGCCGACACCGGCCGGACCATCAATTGCCACGATCAGCCGATTCGCTTGCTTGTCCCCCGCAATAGATCCTGTATGGTGATCCCTCATCATAGCCGTCATTGGCGCTCACCAACTAACTCCAAGAGCCTGTGATGAAAGCCAGGGAATGATGTCTCAATACAGGCCGTCTCGTCAATCAATGTCGGTGTCGAAGCGGTCAAGCCTGCAATGGCCAGTGACATCGCCACCCGGTGATCCCCATGGCTCTGGCCATGTGCAGCTCGCAATCGCCCATTAGCTTCCGCTGTGCCAAGCCCTTGCACAACCATCCCGTCGGGCTTTTCTGTGATCTGCGCCCCCATCGCGCGTAACTCTGCCGACACGGTCGCAATCCGATCGCTTTCTTTGACCCGCAATTCTTCAGCCCCGGAGATGATCGTCTCACCCTCTGCAACCGCAGCCGCGACACAGAGGATGGGGAATTCATCGATCGTCTGAGGGATCAAGTCCGCCCCAATCGCCACTCCGCGCAACCTGGCTGACTTCACTCGGATATCCGCAACCGGTTCTCCCGCCTCTTCACGCCGGTTGAGTAGTTGAATATCCGCCCCCATTCTTGCCATCACTTCCAACAAGCCGGTTCTGGTGGGGTTAATACCCACCTGTTGAATCGTCACATCCGAACCAGGAACAATCGTCGCACCGACGATGAAGAATGCCGCAGACGAGAAGTCCCCCGGCACGACCAATCGGGGCGCCGCATTCCAGCCAACAGACGGCCGTCCATCAAGCAATAGGGTTGTCCCGTCCCGCCGAAAAGCAATGCCGAAAAACTGGAACATCCGTTCCGTATGGTCCCGCGAAAGACGCGGCTCTGTAATTCCGGTCATCCCTTCGGCAAACAGAGCTGCAAGCAACAAGGCCGACTTAATTTGCGCGCTCGCCACCGGCGAGTTGTACGTGATCGCATGGAGACGGCTCCCCATCAAAGCCAAAGGCGCGAGTTCACCGCCTTTGCGTCCGGCGATGGTCGCCCCCATTTCCCGCAACGGCTTGACGACCCGCCCCATGGGACGGCGGCGAATCGATTCGTCGCCGGTCAGTACCGTAAAAAAGTCCTGCCCAGCCAGCAGGCCGGTCAGGAGGCGAATGCCCGTTCCTGAATTCCCGCAATCGATCGGCCCGTTCGGCTCGGTCAGACCCCAGAGTCCCTTGCCATGCACAACAAGTTCTTCGTCCGATTGATCGATACGGATGCCGAGAGCCTGGAATGCGCGAACCGTATTGAGACAGTCCTCTCCACGACAATAGCTCACAACCCTGCTGACCCCATTCGCCAACCCAGTCAGAATGACGGCCCGATGGGTAATCGACTTATCGCCAGGGACAGAAATCGTCCCCCGCAAAGGGCGGCCTGGGGTAATAGTCAATGGTGTCATACGCCTGTTACGCCGGCACCGTCGGTCGCGTGGAGAGTTTTTCCCGTTCCTGCTTCGCCTGATCGAGTTTCTTCTCGATGCCTGCGGCATCACTCACCTGAATGAGTTGCTTCAATTGGCTCAGCGAGCGCTCGTAGGCCTCGATGAACGAGACCACATTGTCGCGATTCCAAAGAAAGATATCCCGCCACATTTCAGGAGAACTGGCGGCAATCCTTGTCGTGTCACGCAACCCGCCGCCCGAATGGCTCACCAGGTCGAGGGAGGGAATCTGTTGATCGCGAATCTCAGCCAGGGCATTCATCAAGGCAAAAGCCGCCACATGCGGCAAATGACTTACCGCGCCGAGAATCTTGTCGTGCAGATGGGCATCCATCGTCAGCACTACCGAGCCGGTCGCTTGCCACATCGTTCGGATTTGCTCAAGCGCCTGCGGATCCGTCGCTTGCGTCGGAGTGATGATGCAGCGCGCCCCCATAAAGAGCTGATCCGATCCGGCAGCCACACCTGTCTTCTCCTTGCCGGCAATGGGATGGGCTCCCACAAAATGGACACCGGCAGGCATCGCTCGTTCAGCCTGTTCCACCAGCAAACCCTTTACGCTTCCCACATCGGTCACAATCGCGCCTTTTTTCAAGCAGGATGCCCACTCCGTCAGATGCCGGTCATAGGTGTCGACGGGGGTGGCCAGCACGACCAGATCGGCATCCCTCACTCCGTCCTTGGGGTCGATGACGTAGCGGTCGATCGCACCTAGCTCAACCGCGGTTTTCAAGTTTTCGACACGCCGCCCGACTCCGATAACCTTCGACGCCAACCCCTTTCGGCGGAGAATCATACCGAGTGATCCGCCGATCAGCCCGACTCCGATAATTGCGACCTGGGTAAAATGCAGCGTCATTCACACACAATCCTTCTGACTACACTTCCCGGCCAATCGCCACCGCGATCTTTCGCATGTCCTGCATCAGCTCTTTGAATTGACTCGGCTTAATAGATTCCTCACCGTCGCACAATGCACATTCCGGGTTCGAATGGACCTCGATCAGAAGGCCGTCTGCCCCGGCAGCCACTGCCGCTTTCGACATCGGCGCCACCAGATTCCACTTGCCGGTGGCATGGCTGGGGTCGACGATGACGGGCAAATGCGACAGTTCTTTCAGCGTCGGAACCGCGGCGAGATCGAGCGTATTGCGATATTGCGTCTCGAAGGTCCTAATTCCCCGCTCGCACAACATGACGTTCTGATTCCCGCGGGACATGATGTATTCTGCCGACAGGAGGAATTCTTTGATCGTGGCCGAAAGCCCTCGCTTCAACAGCACCGGCTTGTCATAGGCCCCAACCTCCTTAAGAAGCTCGAAGTTCTGCATGTTGCGGGCGCCAATCTGGATAATGTCGGCTTTTTCGAGAAATAATTCGATGTCGCGCGTATCCAGAATCTCGCTGACCACCGGCAAACCGGTCTGTTTCTTCGCCGCAACCAGATAATCCAACCCCTCACGCCCCAACCCCTGAAATGAGTAGGGCGAGGTCCGAGGCTTGTAAGCGCCACCGCGCAAGATGCTTGCGCCGGCTGCCTTGACGTCGTGCGCAATGCCGACCGTGATTTCGAGCCGCTCCACTGCGCAGGGTCCCGCCATGATAACCAACTTGTTGCCACCGATCTTGACGCCGCCCACATCGATAACCGTACCTTCACGCTTAAACTCCCGGCTGACCAATTTCCAGGGCGCGAGAATCGGCAAGACACTTTCAACCCCCGGCAACGCCGTGAGCGGCTGGTTATGCAGAACCCGATCGTCGCCGATCACGCCAATGATCGTCCGCTCCTGACCGGTCGAGAGTTGCGACTTCAATCCCAACTCGCGAAGCCGATCGATAATGTGGTCGACTTCCTTTTCGCTTGCTTCTGGTTTTAATACGATAATCATGTTGCCCTCACCCTGCCTTCAATGCGGCTGAATCACCCGTTTAAGCGCAGCCAAGAATTCCCTATTTTCTTCTTCCAGGCCGATCGTCACTCGAATCATCGGCCCCTCAATGTGGCGAACGATAACGCCCTCCCTCAGCAGGGCCTCAAACACCACGCGACCGTCTCGCCCAATATCGACATACACAAAATTTGCTTCGCTCGGAACCGGCACAAGCCCGAGCTCGGTCAATCCCTCGACCGTCTGCCCCATTCCCGCTGCATTCACCGCCCGGCTCTGCGCCACATGTTCGTCGTCTCCGAGCGCGGCGAGCGCAGCACGCTGCGCCAGACTATTGGCGTTGAAAGGAGGGCGGATTCGGTTCAAGAAATTGATGATCTCTGCCGTCGCCACGCCGTACCCGATTCGCAATCCTGCGAGGCCATAGATCTTCGAAAAGGTCCGCAGCACAATGACATTTCGCCCCTGCTTCACGTAGGACATAGAATCCGGGAACTGCTCGCTCCTGACATACTCGAAATAGGCTTCGTCAAACACGACGACGACATGCGCCGGCACGCGTGACAGCAGAAGTTCAACCTCAGCGGCTGCAACCATTGTTCCAGTCGGATTGTTGGGGTTGCACACGAAGAGGAGCCTCGTCCGGTCGGTGATGGCGCCCGCCATCGCCTGAAGATCGTGCCGCCACTGCTTCAACGGGACGATCACCGGCTTTCCATGGGCTGCCGTGACCTCCATTTTGTAGATGACGAAGGTCTGGTCGGCCATGATTGCTTCATCGCCTGGGGCCAAAAACGTCCGGGCGAGCAGGCCCAAGACTTCATCCGATCCGTTCCCAAGAATGACCTGTTCCTGAGTCACCTTCCAGCAATCCGCCAGAGCTTCGCGCAGACGAAATGCGCCGCCATCGGGATAGCGATGCAGGGTCGAGGTTCCCCCGCTCAAGGCGGCGAGCGCCTTCGGGGAGGAGCCTAGTGGATTCTCGTTGGACGCCAATTTAATGACTCGCGCAAGACCCAGTTCCCGCTGGAGCTCCTCAATCGGCTTCCCTGGGACATAGGGGCTCAGCGAGGCGATATCTGGATGGACCTTCAGTGGCATGGCATCAACTGTGGGCTGGATAGGAACCCAGCACCTTCATGAAGAGACAGCGGCCGGTGATTTCTTCAATAGCTTTCTTGACCCGCTCTTCCTCCCTATGCCCTTCGATATCGACAAAGAAAATGTATTCCCAGGCTTTTCGCCTGGAAGGGCGCGACTCAATCTTGGTCATGCTCAGGCCATGAGAGGCAAAAGGCCGGAGGAGATCGTACAGGGCGCCGACTTTGTCTTTCACCGAGAGCATGAGTGAGGTCTTATCTTTTCCCGTCCGCTCCGGCGGCTTCTGGGACAAGATGAGGAAACGGGTCATGTTGTTCAAATTATCTTCAATCCGGGCCTTGATGACCTTCAGACCGTACAGTTGAGCCGCCAACTCCGATGCAATAGCGGCAACAAAGGGATTTTCCACGCACAATTCCGCGGCGCGAGCCGTGCTCGCCACCTCCGACGCAGCCACATTGGGGAAGTTGGTTTCCAGCCAATTTCTACATTGGGCAATGGCATGGGGATGGGAATGGATTTGCTTCACCTCTTCCATCACGCCGGACTTCGACATCAAATGATGGGATACCTCCTGAAGCACTTCGCCATAGATGAGCAAATTGGAGTCGATGAACATATCGAGCGTGTGGTTGACCACTCCCTCGGTCGTATTTTCGATCGGGACCACCCCGAAATTGGCCCGGCCCCGTTCGACTTCGCTGAACACGTCCTTGATGCTATTGACCGGAATATATTGGGCAGACGCCCCGAACTTCTGCATAGAGGCCATATGCGTAAACGTGGCTCTGGGACCGAGATACGCCACCTTTTGAGGGCCCTCTAGGGAGAGGGACGCGGACATGATTTCTCGATAGACCGGACGAATCCCCTCGGATGGAAAGGGCCCTGAGTTCTGTTGGGTGAGGCGTTCGATAATCGCCGCTTCCCGCGCCGGGGTATGGAGATTGGCATCCGCATCCTGCTGTTTCTTGAGCTTGCCAATCTCAATAACGCTTTTAGACCGCTCATTCAGCAGGCGTAAAATCTCATCGTCAATGAGGTCGATCTTTTTCCGATACTCGGAAAAGTCTCCGGACACAGCTAACCCCCTCTTCCCAGCCCAAGCCGGTGGACACCCGTCCGTCGGCTGGAATGGCACAAGCTAAGTTGAGAATGATACAGGAACCATTCCTGGCAAAGCAAGGAGACCCTTGGCGTTTCAGGAGTTTAGGGGCTAATCCCGCCGTTCAATTCTGCAACCGGAAAGTGTTGGCAGCGACCAGGCAGATCATGAAAAAAGGAGGGAGGTTGGCCTTTTGAAATGATCAAAAGCCAGTTTCGTGGCTTGACGGCCACGGCCGGTTCGTTCGAGGAAACCGGCCTGAATCAAATAGGGCTCATGGACGTCTTCAAGGGTGCTCCTATCTTCCTGGACGGCGGCTGCCAGGGATTCCGCCCCGACTGGTCCTCCGGCGAACTTGTCGATGATGGTCAGGAGGATCTGACGATCCATCTCATCAAACCCCGCCGTATCGATGCCCAACCACGCGAGGGCATCCTGGGCGACAGTCTGAGTCACACGCCCAGCCGCCTTGACCTGGGCATAGTCGCGCACCCGTTTGATAAGCCGGTTGACAATGCGGGGCGTCCCTCGAGCGCGACTGGCAATTTCCTTGGCTCCCTCGGAATCGATCGGGATCCCAAGCACGCCCGCCGAACGTGTCACGATGGCCTGCAGTTCCACCGGAGAGTAGAACTCCAGGCGGTGGACGAGGCCAAATCGGTCCCGGAGTGGGGAGGTCAAGGCGCCGGCTCTGGTTGTGGCTCCGACCAGCGTAAACCGGGGGAGATCCAATTTCACCGTTCTGGCTGCAGGCCCCTGTCCGATCACGAGATCAAGCTGATAGTCCTCCATCGCCGGATAGAGCGCCTCTTCGACAGGGGCAGGAAGCCGATGAATCTCGTCGATAAACAGCACATCGTGCTCTTGGAGGTTCGTCAGAATGGCCGCCAAGTCCCCCGCATGGGCCAACACAAGACCGGAGGTCGAACGGAGCGATGCCCCCATCTCACGAGCAATGATGTGGGCAATGGTGGTCTTCCCCAACCCGGGCGGGCCATAAAAGATCGTGTGATCGAGTGCTTCGTTTCGCTGCTTCGCCGCCTCGATACAGATCCGGAGAGATTCTTTCATCCTCTCCTGGCCGACGTACTCCTCCAAGGTCTGCGGACGCAGCATCGTTTCCATGCTGCGCTCTTCGTCCGTGATCTGCGTGCTGACAACTCGCTCTGTCATTGTTGAGGAAACCTCTCTCGCTATTACTTCTCCGGCGTTGGGAGGTACATCGGTGGAGGCGGCAAGGCGCCCTGCCCCGGCGTGGCTGTACTACCGCAATCTGGCGGGCAATTCAAACCGCCTTTGGTTGCATCCGGAAGGTTCGACTCCATCTTCTCCAACTGACATTGCGTGAGCCGCCCGCCGTCTTTATTTCCACAACGAGCCGGCACATTCGAGTTGCCCATTTCACGATAGCCCTCGGGGCAGGAACCGCAGACAGCCAACAGATTTGCCCCCAGAGGGACACACTGAACTAGGGTGGGATCGCCGTCCTTGCAAATTTCTTTGGACTCGGTCACGCCAGTGGTCGCATAGCCTTCGGGACATGTGCCGCAAGTCTTCCGAATGCTTTTGGGTTCGCTCGACTCTTCGGCCTGCACGGGCACGGCCCCTATCCCCAATACGAGCACCGCAAGCCCGATGAACAATTGCGCCTGAACTATTCGCCGAATCAATCTGGCCATCATCCTTACCCCCTTGCAAGTTCCTTCAGGGATTCACGAATCATGTCTTTGAGCACGATGGACTCGGCATTGGACTTCTTGACTTGTTTCAACGCGTCTTTGGCGTCTTGCGGGCGATAGCCCAAATTTACAAGCGCCGACAGCGCATCATCGAAGATCGAATCTTGCCCCTGCCTGGGTGAATCCTGTGCCGGCCCAAGGCCGGGGTGGAGCTTTCCAACTTTATCCTTGAGCTCCAACACGAGACGGCTGGCCGACTTGTTGCCGATGCCTGGAACCGTCGTCAGCTTCTCGACATCTCCCGACTGAATCGCTGAGACCAGGTCGGACACCGGAAGAGCAGACAAGACACTCAGGCCCAGCTTGGGTCCGACACCGGATACACTGGTCAACAGCACGAATGCGTCTTTTTCCTGTGACGTCAGAAAGCCGAAAAGCTGGATCGCATCTTCGCGGACGTGAGTATGCACACTCAGCGAGATACTGTCGCTCAGATTGGGCAACCCGTAGTAGGTGCTGAGAGGAATAAACACTTCGTATCCGACCCCCTGTACGTCGAGGATCAGATAGGTCGGCGCCTTGAAGGCCAATCGGCCTGTCAATGAGGCGATCATACGCTAAGAGGCAACATAGGCTGAAGGTGTTCAGAACTCCGACCTTCAGTCTGAATCCCTGAGTCGCTACCGCTGTTGTTCATCCAGCGGCGGCCACTTTCTCCATCACCTCGTCGGAAATATCGAAATTCGCATGAAGCTTCTGCACATCGTCCTGCTCGTCCAAAACTTCCATCAACTTGAGCATTTGCTCGGCGGCCTTTTCTTCGAGCCTGATCGTGTTCTGCGGAATAGAGGTGACCTCCGCAAACAGTGTGTGGATCTTTGCCTCGACGAGGGCTTTCTTCACAGCTTCAAACTGGTGTGGGTCCGTGATGACCTCAAAACTTTTCTCGCCCACTTTCACGTCCTCCGCTCCCGCATCGAGCGCAAGGGACAACAGCGTATCTTCATCGACTATGCCCTTCTCAACCGTGAGCAGTCCCTTCTTGTGAAACTGCCAGGAGACGGCGCCGGCTTCTGCCATGTTGCCATGATGCTTCGTAAGGAGGTTTCGTAGCTCTGCAACAGTGCGATTGCGGTTGTCGCTCGTGATTTCCATCAAAATGCCGGTCCCTCCAGGACCATACGCTTCCAAATGGAATTCTTCATAGGCCACGCCGGGTAACTCTCCCGTTCCGCGCTGAATGGCTTTTTTCAGCGTATCGCCAGGCATGTTGGCTTCTTTGGCCTTCAAGATGGCCAGCCGGAGCCTCGGATTACCATCCGGGTCGGCGCCTGTACGCGCCGCAATCGTCACCTCGCGGATAATTCTCGTGAATATCTTCCCGCGTTTGACATCCATGGCCCCCTTGTGCCGTTTAACCGTCGCCCAATGGCTATGTCCACCCATGCTCACTCCATGCAGCCGGACTCAGGGGGGACCGACCGCGCAAGAATGTGATCTCAATCGACAAGAGCTTGTACTCGTAGCACAGGGCTTGGAAAGGAGTCAATTATGCGGGAGGGAGACCAGCGATAGAACCGCTGGCCGAGCTTCGTGGCCTCTCTAACTGAAAGGCCCATCCAGAGAACTGGATGGGCCTTTGCCTGCACGCTCGCACGAGCCCAATTCTTACATAAACTTCATAAACTTATCTTTTGTCTCATCCATCACTTGAGCCGTAATGCTGACCAGCCCACGCTCCTTCGCCACCCGTTCGACTTCTTTGCGGGCCATGGGGCGGATAAAGTCCGGAATGTTTTCAAGCCGCTTTTCAGCTTCCGGCGTCCAGGCGATCCCATTGCTTGAATCGCTCTTAGAATCGTCCATCACTTGTAGGGTAATCGTCTTGTAGCCCTGCTTCCGAGCGAAAGCCTCCACGCTACTCTGCACCATCGGCTTCACGAACGAGGGAAGCCGGTCGAGCTTTTCCTTCGCATCGGCCGACCAGGCAAACTCCGAGATGCCCGGTCCGGCATCGCCGGGCTTTCCACCGGACGTCAATCCCATTTCAGCCACCATCGCGGAGAAGGGGCAACCGCCGCCGGACTTCTCTCCAGGCTTGGCTGCCGGTGCAGCCGTCGCTGCTGCGACCGCCGGCTGACCACCTTGGATCTTCTCGTTCAAGTAGGCCGCCATCTGACCTGAGCCTGCGGCTGCTTCGTCTTTCAGCGTACCCCGCGTCATCTCGAACGGCTCGGCCTCAACAGTACGCCCACCCAACTTCACCCCGAGGGAACTCACCATCTGGGTTTCGCCTGGATTCGTCACCATCGAGAACTTGGCATTGCAAGAGGGACAGCCAAAGAACACACCGAGCGTGCCCTCTCCAGGCTTTTCCACCTTTTCGAAGTTCATGTAGGTTTCACAATTGAGACATACGAATTTCATGATTCTCCTCTTAGCAGGCTACGGAAAAACTATTGTGACACAGCGGAAACTCAATGGCCCGCACATCTAGGTCAACAGGATCATACCGCACAGGATGCTCAAAAAGACCATCCAGCAAGGCCGCAGCGAGAGAAGAGGCGAGGCGTACGCTTCGGTACGTTGAGCCTCTGAGCGATGCGAGAACGATGCTGGTGGGCTTTTTCAGCATCCTGTTAAGTACGTGACATCACAGCTTATCAGCAAGCACCTTCTTATAATCGATGAGTGTCCTGATGCGCCCGGCAATTTCCTGGTACCGTTGAATCGTCGGATAGGTTTCGTCGAGCAACGGCTCCCCCTTGTCGAAGGTGCGAGCAAGCTTCCGGTCGAATGGAATCCGTCCGAGCAACGGTAAATCCAGCATCTCGCACATTGCCTCAGTGTTGCCTTCGAACAACTCGTTCACTTCACCACAAGAAGGACAGCGATACTCGCTCATATTTTCGACCATGCCCATCACCTTGATGCCGATGTCGCGGGCATAGGTGACCGACTTCTGCACCACATCCGATGCCACCTCTGATGGCGTCGTGACGACAATCGCTCCCGCCAGGTCAGGGATAAACCCGGCGATGACCGGCGGCTTGTCCGCCGCGGCTCCAGGAGGCAGATCGACCAGCAGATAATCGAGCTCACCCCAGACAACATCGGCCAAGAACTCTCGAATGACATTCATTTCCATCAGCCCCAACCACACCGGGCTGACATCCATCGGCCCTTTCCAACGAACCGGCGATGCATCATCCAAGAAGAAATCCATCGACGCGACTTTCACCCCGAGCGGCCCAACCGGAGGAATCGCTCCCTCAGGCCTCATGGTCAAGGACTGGCCGTGCATGCCCAACATGCGAGGCACGCAAGGGCCGTTCAGATCCACGTCTAAGAGTCCGACCTTCGCGCCTTGCCGCGCAAAGGCCAACGCTAAATTGACCGTGGTCATGCTCTTGCCCACACCACCTTTGCCGCTCATGACCACCAGCTTATGCTTGATGCCGGCCATGCGAGCATGGACCTGTTTAGTATTTTCTGAAATCTGTGCGAGCACTTTGGCGTCGTCTGAGTACTTCAATTTGCCAAGAATGGCCTTCAGATCTTTCTCGACTGCCATAACGTAAACCCCTCGCTAACTGTGTGATTACACAGAGGTTGAACCGTAACACAGGGATTTCCAGGGAGTCAAACTCCACCGATCCAGCCCGCCAGACGGCACACATTCCGATGCTGAACGACCAAAGCTCAGCGACCCGGCACACGAGGGCGCACGATTGCAACTGGAGCGCGATGGCCGGGTTCGCTGCAACGCATGGTTAGGCGTTGCGGGTGTTGGAAGTTCATAGAGTGCCCGCTTCGAGTTGTTCCAAATAGATAAATTCGGGAGACTTGACGCCCGCCTCTGCTCGGATTCTGACGAGCTGGGGCGACTCGAAAAAACGCTTCGCATCGCCAATGGATGTCCAGACGGAGAAATGAACAATCCGGTTGGGGTCGTTCTGATACTTGAGAACCTGATAAGACCGCTCGCCAGCTTCCCTCCGAATGTCGGCTGCG
>CAMDRK010000044.1 GCA_945906715.1 Nitrospira lenta | reverse complement strand
AATCGGTTCTCCATCCGCCAGGCGACGTGGCTCTACGGAGCACTCTTGGTGGGAGTTGTCTATTGGGCGTTGGCCGTAAACTTGGCTGCCCATAGCCCAATGGTCGAGCGCTCGTCCGATGCGGCGATCGAAGTAGCCGGTCGTATCGTGGCGCCCGTGCAACAGGCGCCAGATCGATTGGTCATGATCGTTAGGTTGGATGAGCCAATCGATGCATCGGGAGCGTCAAGACATGTTCTGTTGACTTGGCGCACGCCTGAACGAATGTTCTTCCAAGGCGATCGGGTTAGCTTTCGGGCGATGTTGCGCCGTCCAAGCGGGTCGTTGAATCCTGGTGGATTCGACTATGCGGCTTATCGTGAGCGGCAAGGGATCGATGCGATTGCCACGGTGACTGGGTCCGAGGCGGTGCAGTTTCTTGAGTCTGGGAGGGTACATGCCTGGTGGGCCATCTGGAATCAATTCGATCGGTGGAGAAGCAGTATCCGTCTCGCTGCGGTACAAACCCTTCCTCAGCCGGCACTGGGGCTCTATCTGGGCATCATCATCGGCGATCGAGGGTATTTGGATTCAGATCTGCGCGATCAGTTCATGGTGACCGGGACGGTCCATCTTCTTTCTATTTCGGGGAGCCACTTGGGCCTCGTTGCCTTGGTGATCTTTGCGGTCGTCAGATGGGCCATGATTCTATTGCCTGCTCACTGGCTTCTTGCGCTGTCTCGGAGAATCACGCCGACTCGGATTGCCGCTGTCTGTACGCTTCTTCCTGTTGCAGGCTACGCCTGCCTGGCCGGGGCTGAACTGGCGACGATGCGGTCTTTGCTGATGGTGACTGTGGGGCTGAGTGCCATCTGGCTCGGCCAGGAGCGCCGTCTGTTCCATGCCCTTTCTGCCGCCGCGGTGGGAATGTTGCTGCACGATCCTCAGGCGCTCTTCGATATCTCCTTTCAGCTCTCATTTTTGTCCGTCCTCGCCATTGTTGGGTGGCTCTCCTGGCCTGCCATGGCTGAAGCGGAGGAGAGGCAGATCGAACCGTCGTTCCTGAGAACCTGCGCTCGATGGGGGAGAGACTCTGTGGTGATGAGCGGAGTGGTGACGCTGGTGACCGTTCCTCTTGTTGCGTATTATTTTAATCAATTGCCCTGGCTCGGTCTTTTCACCAATGTAGTGGCCGTTCCCGTAATGGGGATGCTGCTTGTCCCGTTGGGACTCGTGTCCGGAATCTGGCAGATCATGGTAGGGGGAACCGTATTGCCCCTGGCTTCGTTGAATCAGTGGTTACTCGAACACTATGTGGCTGTGGTCCGTCTGGTGTCGATGCTGCCGGGAGGAGAATGGCATGTTGCGGCTCCTTCGGCGTTCACCATGCTCCTATTTTATGGCTGTCTCGTGCTGCTATGGAACCGAGTGGGCCACGCATCGTTCTGGTTGGCAGCGGGCGCTGGAGTCCTATTGATAGTACTGTGGTGGGCCTGGTCCCCACGGATGTTTCCTGATGGGGATCGATTTCGAGTCACGTTCCTTGACGTCGGGCAAGGCGATAGCGCGGTCATTGAGCTGCCCGATGGACAGGTCGTGTTGATCGACGGAGGGGCGACCTATGAACGATTCGACATGGGCCGCGCGGTGGTGGGTCCGTTTCTCTGGAACCGGGGAATTCATGCGAACGACCAGATCATTGGCACACATCCGCAACTCGATCATGTCGGAGGTCTGGCCTGGGTAGTCCGCCATTTCATGGTCAAGCGCTATTGGGGATCGGGAGAGACACGCGAAGAGCTGTTCTATCGTCGATTGCAAGAGTCATTGGCCTTTCAAGGATTACAAGAAGGGGTGGCCAGAGAAGGACGGGAGATCGTGTCATCCGGTCCCTGCCGGCTGCTGGTTCTCAACCCACCAGCCGACGAGTCACTCGATGTGCCGCTCCACGATAGCCATGTGAGTGGGCGTGCGTTAAACAATCGTTCAGTCGTGACGCGGCTGACGTGTGGTACTCATACGATGCTTTTTGCGGCGGATGTCGAGCGCGATGGCTTGTCGCGGATGACCGGCTCAATGTCTCCGGGGCCGATTGAAGTCCTCAAGGTGCCGCATCATGGGGCCGTGAGTTCATTGAATCGTGACTGGTTGGCATCGGTGCATCCGCGTTATGCCGTATTTTCCGCAGGGCGCCATAACCCTTACAGACACCCGGCTGCTGCCGTGCTCGATGCGTATGGGACAGAAGGCAGTACGGTGTTGCGAACCGATCGTGACGGCGGGGTGTGGTTTACCGGAAGAGTGTCCAATGAGGCGCTCGACGTGCATCGCGCGCGAGAGTTGGTGTGGCAGCCGACGAACAGAGGCTCGTGCCTGTGGGCCTGCGAACAGGCGAACTGGGAGAGGATTTGGAAACAATGGCGTGACGTGCATTGACCACCGCTCGGCGCCGATTCTCAGGTTCTCATCAGAATCGTTTTCCAAGAAGAAGCGCGAGGCGCAGGAAGTGTTGCCGCAACGGGAAGCCGTTTTGCTGCTGTCCCATTCCAATAATTCATCCAGCGCTCGCTCCGGCGTCGTGAATTGCCCGGTAGTCCGGCTGACATAGGTGGGGTAGAGGATCAGTGTCCCGGCGGCCAGTTCATCGATAGTCAAACGGCCTGTGCGGCGTGTGAGCGGCACGAGATCGTGGGTCAGCCCCCACCCGGCATAAAATGGTTGGCCGTAGCAGGTCCGTTTTCCCACGCAGCAGTGCCTCGAAGCCAGCCAGCGATGTCAGCACATGCACCTCATCTACCACAGTCAGTAACTCGCCCATCACGGTATCAATCACCACTTCATGACACAAGTGCACAGCCTCGTCTTCACCTTCACCTTTCTTCCGTAGACCGGCCACCACATCTGGGTGGGGCTTATAGATGATATGCGCAGAGGGATTCGCCTTGCGAACCGACTGTAACAAACTCATATTGGAACGAATCCCTGGAGCGCCGTACTGAATGGATGCGTCCAACTGCACTTGGCCCGGAACCAAAATGATCCGACTCGATCCTTCCGGTCGCCGCCAATGGAGACGTGGCCAATAAGATCGGCACCTATTCTGTCGCCGTACTGGCAAAAGCCCATGGGATTCCCTTTTACGTGGCCGCGCCCTATTCCACGATTGATTTGAAGACCAACACAGGGGCAGACATTCCGATCGAACAACGGAATCCCTCAGAAGTCACCACCATCCACGGCAGCCATTCCGTCGCACCCCAAGGGGTCGCAGTCTACAATCCGGCGTTCGACGTGACCCTGGCCGAGTTGATCACCGGCATCATCACCGAACGGGGCGTCTTCAAACCTAGCGAACTCGCGGCAGAATTTCTGGGGAATGTGACCCGGGCAATGTGAGCCAGTAATCTTGCCGTTTCATTCGAGAGGCGATGGACACTCTCGTCGTTGCGCAGGGATGCCGTGCCGAGGCTTGCTATAAAAACAGAACAACGGCTGTCCGTCGTTCAACAAAAGTCCTGCAAGGTGCCTTCCACGATTCTCGCCTCTGAACCTTGGGTCAGGATGGTTCTCTGCCAGTCGGATTCGTTCGAATGTGTCCACCTTTCAACCTGAATGGTCTTCCTCTTCATCTCATCCGGATCTGATGTGATGATGTTCACGATGCCGTCAAAGGCGTTGAATCCGTAGATCGCTGCCGCCGTGCTTTTAGCAGCACCTCGACCAGCTTGATTTCAGAAAAAGAGACGGGCGGGAGCAGCTCACAGGGTAACGGTTCCTGCCCTTCGAGAAGTTTGCCGCTCTGAACGAACGGCACTGAAGAGCATCGCGGCGTATTGCGCGCCCCGCAACAAGGTCAATCGATGTTTCGCCGAGTGCTTGGATAACAAGATTCGCATGGTTCAACAGCGCGTCTGTGGCTATCAGTATGAGGAGGATCTCCGACTCAAGATTCTGACCGCCGTCTTGTTTCGAGACTGAGCATAAATCATCCACACGAATATGCGTTGAGCAAAAAGAGAAAAAGCAAGCATATTTTATAATCTGCTGTATCATCCACAATTAGACCACGAACGGTGAAGGTCTGCTTCTGAAATGCCTAATTTCTGCTTCTCAGGATATTCAAAAAGCGGACGTTCCAGCCGGAGCGAACAAAGAGGCGAGGCGCACTCTTTGCCGTGCGTTCAGCCTCTAGCGACACGAGAGCAACGCTGGTGAACTGTTTCAACAGCCTGCTCGTGCGACGCAGCACCAGGCGAAGAAGAATGAACACCCATGTCTGACACAACAGCGCCCCGCCCTTATGCCTGGTTCCCGACCCTCATTGTCATCATGACGGTCGCCACGCTGGCCGTCAGTGCCACCATGCTCCACTATATCGAAGTCCGAATGGTTGCCACAGCAGGCGAAACCCTAGCCCTGACAGCCGCCGAAGTCTCGAACCAGTTGGACCGAGTTCTGCACGAGCGGTATGGCGATGTGCAGATGCTTGCACGGACCTTCAGCGCGCAGCCGGACAATCGTGCGTTTCAGTCGGCGTACCTCGCATGGATGAAGACCTCGTACTCGGATTACGATTGGATCGGCGTCACGAACGCGCGTGGACAGGTCGTGGTCGCCACCAGCCCGTCCACGATCGGACGGGACTACAGCGCTGCATTTTGGTTTGAGGCCGTACGGAACGGACAACAGGTCAATGTGGGAGATGTGGCACCATACTCAGCGGTCGGCGGCGAGGATGCCATTGCTTATGCAGCGCCCATCATCGGACCTCAGGGACAGTTCCGTGGGGTCGTGACCACGCGGGTGAGCATTCCAGCCATGGAAGACCTCGTGACGAGGGTCCTCCATTCCTTCCAGGAGCAGAAAGGATTTTTAGGAAAGGTGGAATATCAGTTTATGACGGAGAAAGGGGTGGCCTTCGTTGATTCTGACCTCTACCATAAGGGCAATGTCAATCTCAAACAACTCGGCCTCCCGTCGGCGCAGGCAGGCAAAGGGTCCCGACCCGGTTACGTCGAGGAGGAGCACCTACGTCGCCATGTGCCGGTGATTACCGGCTATGCCCGAACCCAGGGCTTCGAAGTTTTTGAGGGTCTGCATTGGACGGTGCTGATGCGTATGGATCGGGACGATGTCCTGACGCCGATTCGAGAAGTCCTCTGGAACCTCGGCCTGATAGGCAGTGCCGTAGTGGTTCCAATTTTTGGACTCTTGGTATGGGCCATGAAACGCGCGCAAAGTGAACATCGGCTCGCGCAGCTTGAGAGTGCGCTCTCCAAAAAAACCGAAATGTCTTTGAGGGAGAGCGAAGCTCGCACGCAGCGCATTGTCGAGACGGCGCTCGATGCCTTCATCGGGATGGATGCTGCTGGAGTCATCACCGGCTGGAACGTCCAAGCCGAGCAGATGTTCGGCTGGCCCCGGCAAGAGGCCATCGGACGACTCCTCTCTGCCACCGTCATCCCTGCACAACACCGGGAAGCCCATGAACGTGGGTTGCGGCATTTCCTCGCAACCGGTGAAGGACCGGTGCTGAACAAACTGATCGAGATCACGGCCTGCCACCGGGACGGGCGCGAGTTTCCGGTGGAACTGGCGATCTCGCCGGCCTTGATTCGGGGTGAGAACTACGCATTCAACGCATTCGTGCGGGATATCTCGGTGCGGATACGGACGGAAAACCGGTCGGCCATGCAGCACTGTACGACCCAGACACTGGCCGAGGCGGACACTCTCGCGGACGCGATACCGAAGATCCTTCGCGTCATTTGCGAACTCTCCCGTTGGGATATTGGCGCGATGTGGCTTGTGAACGAGGACGCGCACCCGCCCGTCCTCAGTTGCGCGGAGATCTGGCATCAGCCTTCTGTGAAAGGGACGGAGTTCTCACGGGTGACCATGCAGATCGCTTTCACGCGTGGCAACGGCCTTCCCG
This sequence comes from Nitrospira lenta, assembly GCA_945906715.1. Lineage (GTDB taxonomy): Bacteria > Nitrospirota > Nitrospiria > Nitrospirales > Nitrospiraceae > Palsa-1315. The sequence goes on along the minus strand of CAMDRK010000044.1, from coordinate 6,663 downwards.
GGCGGGTTTGGGCGAACGGCGAACCAACCTGGATTTCCGATGTGGCGCAGGACACCGACTTTCCCCGCGCTCCAGTCGCCGCGCAGGAGAATCTCCACGGCGCCTTCGCTTTTCCCGTCAGGATCGACGCAAGGATACTGGGGGTGATGGAATTCTTCAGCTACGAAGTCCGCCGCCCTGATGATGATCTGCTCCAGATATTCATCACCATCGGTAGCCAGGTCGCTCAGTTCATCGAACGGAAACGGGCGGAGGCCAGAGTGAGCACCTACGCGCAGGAGCTTGGGCAGAAGAACTGCGACCTCGACCTTGCGCTGACCGCGGCGCAGGCAGCCACGCAAGCCAAGTCGTCCTTCCTCGCCGTCATGAGCCATGAAATTCGTACCCCCATGAACGGCATCATGGGGATGACCGGCCTCTTGCTCGATACACACATGACTCCTGAGCAGCGCGACTACGCCGAGACCGTGCGGCGGTCCAGTGAAGCCCTGCTCAGCATCATCAACGACATCCTGGACTTCTCGAAGATCGAGGCCGGCCGGTTGACGTTGGAGGTGATCGACTTTGACCTCCGGACGACGGTCGAAGAGGCCTTGGACCTCTTTGCCGAGCCAGCGCAGCGCAAGGGCCTGGAATTGGGTTGCCTCCTGCACGCTGAGGTGCCCACGGCTCTACGGGGCGACCCCGGCCGCTTGGGTCAAATCCTCGTCAATCTCATCGGCAATGCGCTCAAGTTTAGCCAGCAGGGCGAGGTGATAATTTACGTGACCCGGGGCGAGGAGACGGCCGACCGCGCGCTGATCGAATTTGCGGTGACCGACACGGGAATCGGCATTGCACCCGAGGCACAGGATTTTCTGTTCAAACCTTTTTCCCAGGCGGATACCTCGACCACACGGAACTTCGGCGGCACTGGACTGGGCCTCGTCATTTGCAAACAGCTCGTTGAACAGATGGGGGGTCAGATTGGATTAGAGAGTGTTCCCGGCAAAGGAAGCACCTTCCGGTTTACGGTGTGGCTGACCAAACAACCGCCACAGACTCACGCGACACCACTACCCAGAGGGTCCCTCCAAGGGCGGCGGTTGTGCATTGTGGATGACAATGCCACCAACCGGCGCATCCTGGAACAATACGCTTCTCAATGGGGCCTCCAGAGCGCCTCTGCCGCGGACGCGTACCAAGCCCTCGCGTTGCTGAAAGACGCGGCGTCCAGGGGAGAGCCCTTCGATTTGGCGATCCTCGATTTGCAGATGCCTCGCATGGACGGACTGGAGTTGGGGCACGCGATCACAGCCGATCCGGTCCTGGCGGCGACCCGCCTGGTCCTGCTGACCTCGATCGGTCTTCGGGGGCAGGCCGAAAAGGCAAAACAGGCGGGGATCTCAGCGTACCTGACCAAGCCCGTGCATCGCTCACACTTATACGACTGTCTGTCAATGATTGTGGACTTGCCTGCGAAATCAGCCACGGACCCGCTGGAGGTGGGAGCCGCGGGCCGGCCCCACGACGTGTTGGTGACCCGCCACGTCCTCAAGGAAGCTGCGGCGGCGGCGCGGGCCCGCATCCTCGTGGCAGAGGACAATATTGTGAACCAGAAAGTCGCGGTGTGTCAGCTGGAAAAGCTTGGCTACCGGGCCGATGTCGTGGCCAACGGGCTAGAAGCGGTCGAAGCGGTCGCTCGGGTCAGGTACGCGCTGGTATTGATGGATTGCCAAATGCCCGAGATGGATGGATTGGAGGCGACGGCGGAAATCAGACGACGTGAGGCGATGGGCGATGGGCAAGAGGCAATAGGGAGCAGTCTGACCTCTAGCCTCTCGCCACTGGCCTCTCGCCATGTTCCCATCATCGCCATGACCGCGAACGCCATGCAAGGGGACCGTGAGAAATGTGTAGATGCAGGCATGGACGATTATCTTGCCAAGCCGGTGAAGCTGGAGCACCTCAAGGCGACGCTCGCCAGATGGATTCCGGGCCAGTCAACACCAAATGAACAGAAGGAACCGGTGTCGTCGGACACACGAGAACCGGTTCATGATTGTGTGGATTCCGGCGTGTTGGCCGATTTGCGCCAACTTGATATTTCCTGTGGCCTTCTGTCCACACTGATCACGCATTTTTTGGAAGACGTTCCCACCCGTCTGGCCGCCTTACAGGACGCGCTTCAGCAGGGTGATGCAGGGGCTTTGGCGCGAGTGGCTCACGAGTTGAATGGCGCCAGCGGCAACCTGGGCGTGCGGAAAATGCGCCAGCTCTGTGTCGAGCTCCAGGCACTCGGGAAAGCCAAGGATCTCACCAAGGCAGGGGCTCTGCTCGCGCAGCTCGTGAACGAATTCGAGTTGGTGCGCCGGCGGCTGATGGCTGAACATGCGACGATCGCCCATGACACGCTCGCCGATGACGTATAAGGAAGTGAGGAATTCGCATGGATAAGAAGACAATCCTGATCGTGGATGACAATGCGGACACCCGACTGGTACTCAGCGCTCGTTTGAAAGCCCATCACTATCACACCGTCTTTGCAGCCGATGCGCTCCAGGCGATGTCCGTGGCTCTGAAGGAGCGGCCGGATGCGATCTTGCTCGATTTAGGGCTTCCCGGCGGGAACGGCTTGATGGTTCTGCAGAGATTAAAAGCCAATACCTCCCTGGGGTCCATCCCGGTCATCATCGTAACCGCTGAGGACCCACTGGTGGCTGAAGCCCGCGCCCTCGAAGCTGGCGCAATTGCGTTTCTTCAAAAGCCCGTGGATCAAGACAAGCTCATGGCCGCGGTGCAGCAAGCTGTGGGAACAATCTGAGGCCGATCTTTAAAGAGTATTCTATGTGCCTGGGCGGGGTGAAGAGCGTGCCAACAGTTTTAATTCTAGATAGTAAACAGTTTCGCTTCTCGGGACAGCATGCGCTCAAGGATGCCATCCGTCACTCCATCACCGTCACGAGCACAAAGCCCAAACCCTTCAGGTGGAGCAAGATTGCTGATGACATTCTAACCAGTGTGGCCGGATTTTGTCCGCGCCATTCAGAGACAGGACACGAGAATGACATGTATCTGAAAACGCGTGCACGTCGACGTCCGATGCGGCCGAGCATGACACCTCACACAATCAATGTAGGCAAAGGAACCTAACATGACGACGACGCCCAGAGCTGAAAAACTGACCCTCTTCATGGCCGAAGATGAAGAAGGCACTGCCATCCTGCTCAAATTTCTTCTGGAGCGAGGAGGCTACACGGTCGTGCACGCCGTGGACGGCCAACAGGCACAAACCATGATCGACCACATGCCTCCGCCCACACTGGTGCTCCTCGACATCATGCTGCCGTACCTCAGCGGGCTGCAACTCCTTGCACACATTCGCCAGAAAGCAGAATGGCAGCATGTCCCGATCATCATGCTCACAGCCGATTCGAACGAGCGTGATATTGAGAAGGCTCTTGCTGCAGGGGCCAATGATTACATGGTGAAGCCGTTCAATCCTCGAGAATTGACTGCCCGGCTGCGACGGTTCGTCAAGGTCGCGTCCTGAGGGCTTCTTACCATGGATGCTGGATGGACAGGGACAAGCGCGTTCGGGTCGATGGCCCAAGTCGGATGGATTGTCACCATCACCATCCACGGCTTCATTCTTCTGCTCGTTTTGTGGATTATTGTCTCCAGAGTGATGCGGCGAAGTACGGAGCGGCGGCGACGGAACATGGTCGCTGTCTGGCGCCCGCTGCTGGCCGAGGGCCTGGCCGAAGCTCCTACTACGCTGCCGTCCATTCATCCGCGGGACCATGTCCTGTTCCTCTATCTATGGAACTCCTTGCAGGAGTCGATTAAGGGAGAGGCCTCAGGGCAACTCAACGACGTGGCACGCCGGTTAGGTATGGATACTGTGGCTATGCGACTGCTACACACAGGACGAATTCGGCGACAGCTGCTGGCCGTTGCCACGCTGGGCCATCTTAAAGAGGCATCCGTCTGGGACGAGCTGGTCCGTCTGGCCCATGCGCACAATGCATTTCTCGCCATCGAGGCGGCACGGGCAATGGTCCGCATTCGCCCCCAGGCCGCGATCCCACGTCTTGTTCCCCTTTTCAGCACACGGAGCGATTGGTCTCCATTGAAAGTCATGGCGCTGCTGAACGAGGCTGGGGCCGACCTGGCGGCGACCGCACTCGCGCAAGCCACGGTCTCGGCACCACCGCCCATTGCTGCCCGTCTTATCCGGTTGTTGGCCTCACTGCGCAGCCCCTATGCACTGCCGATTATTCGCCAGCTCATGAACGAGCAGAAGCCGGCTGAGGATGTGATTGCCGCCAGTCTCTCCCTCTTCGGTGAATGCAATGATCCGCAAGACCTTCCGATGATCAGGGTCTATCTTACACACCCAACGTGGTACATCCGCGTACAGGCCGCGACGGCGTTGGGAAAGATGGGGCTGGAAGAAGACGAGGCGCGCTTGATTGGTCTTTTGGAAGATACCTACTGGTGGGTTCGCTACCGGGCCGCAGAGGCGTTGTCGAACCTCCCGTCCATGACTGAGACGAAAATGGCCGAGCTTCAGGCTACCTTGCCGACCATCGAATTGCAGGAGGTCATCACGCCTTTCCTCACAAAATTCCGCGCCACGAAGACTGCTGCGGCCTTGCCGGCGGCCTAGGCGCCGCGTTCCCTTGGCGCCCCTGTTTGGCTTGGCATAAAGCGCAGCACCATCACCCGCACGGACCCCTGAAGAACCACGAACCGGCCGGCTTGATCAATGGGCACGGGATAGGATCGACCACGGTCGAGTGTCCATCCCTCAGGCACCTCGAGTGTGAGGCCTGGCAGAGGCTGGGGAATTTCCAACTTCACCACATAGGCCGGGCCGACTTTCTCCACGTCCACTTGCACACTGTTGCGTGCGCCCCACCACTGTCCGAACTGTGAGACGGAGCCGAACCAGGCATAGGGCCGCACCCCCGCCACGAATCCTTTTTCGAAGGCCAACTTGTGGTCGAGAATATTCGGATGAATCAAGACGACACACAGCCCGCCATACCGGCTCACCTGGCGCGCCACTTCCAGTGCCTGCGGGAGCCGGTCACCCATCTTCGGTAACTCCTCGTCTTCGATGGTCACGGGAAACTCAAAGACCTCCACTTCGCTGTTCGTCAACCGATCGTAGTTGAGCTGATACGGCAAATGGGTCAACGAATTGTTGGCCGTCGCCGTCGAGCTATAGCGATAGCCGGTCGCCCGCAAGGCTTGGGGCAAGCCAGACGGATTCGATAATCCTCCCGGCCTGAACGACACCACCGTCTGGCCGGAGAAGTGTTCGATGAGAAACTTGCTGACGCGCAGTTCACCAAGAATACTCGCGTTGTAGGCGGTCATCCGGTCCTTCACGAAGGGCACGTAGGAGGGATACGCCTCTCGCCCCGTCCCCATCGGAAACCGTTTGAAGCCATTCGAATGGGCAATCGTGTGGCTGCCCAGTTCCATCCCCAACTCCGAGAGCCGCGCCAGATACCGGACTCCCTCGTCGTTGAAAAAAATATCGTCGTTGTAGTCACGAATATATTTGACCTGGATGAAATAGGTCCCGACCAGCCCCTGGCTTTTTTCATATTCCGCATAATCGACGGCATTCTTGATCGACTGGGTAAAATCGACATCGTGGGTTAGCATGACGGAGAGCGACTTGCCGAAGGGCACCGTCCCCAGCGTCACCGCTCCCTCTTGCGCGGATCGGTAGATCGATTTCAACAGCCGCAACCAGACATCGAGTGGGGGGTCGAACTGATTGTCGTAGACCTGAACAATTTCTTCCGCTCGATTGTTGTAGCCCTTGAGGAGCAGAAAGCCGAGATCCAGCCCAATGGCATAGGCCCGTCCGCGGCCATAGGCTTTCTGCGTGATTGCCGCCGTGCCGTCTTCGAACAGGGCCAGCGGCGTGGCGCTCTCGGTGTACCCATAGGTGCCCAGCACCTCGAGGCCTTTCCCGCGGATGCCCACTCGTAGATGGCGCTCCCGAGGATCGGTAAATGATGCGAGAAGAGGATCCGTCTCAGACAAGCGAATGTCGTATCGCTGGCGCGAGGCGACGGCATCGTGAAATCCAAACACCTGGTTCAGCCCACCGCCCAGCACCTGCACGCCGATCAAGGTGCCTCCAGCCCGTGGATACTCCGCGAGCCTTGTTAACGCCTCGGGAGACAACACCTTCCCGGAGATCACCGGATAGACCAGCACCACATCGTGCCTGAGCGCCTCCTGCACATCGTGCGTGATTGTGAATGGAATGCCAATGGACTTGAGGCCATGGGCTAGCCCCAGCCAGCTCGAATCCGGGTCGGTCAACAGAATCGCCAGGCGGCTTGTCGTCCCGTGACTATAGGTCGTCCAATCCGCAGGCACAGCCGGTTCGATTACAGAAGTATGGCTGGGACCCATCACGCCGGAAAACTGATGGATATCCTTCTCGGGAATCTCCACATGCGTGACGGAACCCGGTCCGAACAGAATCCAACTCCCGATGACGATCGAAAGAAAGACAATGGCGATTCCCGCCAATCGAATGACCGGTGACCGTTCCATAGACCCGAGACCCTCACCAGTGATAAATCAAACTGAGACTTCCCCCTCGGCGGATATAGAGAAATCCGCGATCTTCATAGTAGCCAGTCGCTT
>CAMDRK010000043.1 GCA_945906715.1 Nitrospira lenta | reverse complement strand
TAGAAACGTCTGAACACCGCTCCTATAGCACAGTGTGGAGCCTCGATGGCTTTTTTTCTTGCCAAAGTCGTGAATTATTCAGGCTAAGACTCCCACATGTGCTTGCACAGGTGGCGGAGGAAAGAAGCAATGTTTGGACGAAAAGATCGCGGAATTCGTTGAAGACGAGGTTGATAAAGAGAAGCTGGTGCAGGTCGGCATACCGGACGAGATATTCTGTGACCCGGTGACTATTTGCAATGGCACCATCAACAACTTCCTCCAATTGACTCCGTTCACCCTTCGAACGTTCCCCTTCACAGCGATCGGGCCAGATGTCAACGACTTCTCCATTACGTCTGATCCGGGTGTGGCTCCTCCCTTCACAAATGCCTTCACTGGCCCAGGGGGTACCGTTCGGGTCCTTGCGCCAAACTATACCAATCCCGGTTGGCCCACACCAAACGACGGCGGCTTCTATGTGGTGGACCAAATCCACGTCACGGATGTCAACGGTAACGCCGTCGGCCTGCCCGCAGTTCAAGCCTTCAGCTGCAGCGGGGGGAATAAAGGTCCCGTGATCATTCACGATCTAAGGGGCACCTACAACATCCTTTTTCACATCCATAAGTCACCGCAACCTGGGGTTCTGTGCCAATGATGAAAGGAAGATTCGGGGAGCAGCACCTGCTGCTCCCCCCTGTCTCGAACGGGAGGTAGCTGTGGATGAAAGCACCAAGTGCATACGCTACCCTGATTTCATGAGGCAGGCCTTGCTGTCGGCTCTCCTCCCGACACTTGTTCTGTTCCTATTTTCTCCGGCTGTCGGGAATGCGCAGGTGCCGGTGGTGACGGACATTACCTCAAGCGGTCTTGGCACAGAAGTTCAGCCGCCTTCCGATGGGGTCTACAATATCATCGGAGGGACCAGACCGGGAGGTGGCCCCAACCTCTTTCACAGCTTCGGAGATTTCAGTATAGGCCAAGGGGATGTCGCCAATTTCCTCAATGACTCAGGACTTCCAACCTCCAATATTTATTATCGGTCGCATCACAGGCGGCATTTCAAACATCGACGGCATCATCCAAACCACCGATTTTGACAATGCGAATGTGTTTTTGGTGAATCCGTCCGGCATCGTCTTTGGGCCACACGGCTCGTTTAATGTGGGTGGGTCGGTGAGCTTTTCCACCGCACAGTACCTGCGCTTGTTCGACGGGGTCGACAGCGCGAATTTCTATGCCAACCCTGCCAACGACGGCCTGGCGAATAGTGTCTTTGCTATGGCGCCTCTGGACGCCTTTGGATTTCTTCCGGTCGCCTACGGGTTTTTGACCGCGCCCAATCCGAATGCCACGATCACGGTCCAAGGCAGCGCCTTGTCCGTGGATCCTGGTCAGTCGATCTCGCTGGTTGGCGGGAAAGTGGTCATTGAAGACGGGGCGCAACTCTCAGCACCGACCGGGAGGATTCACCTCGCGACCGCTGCCTCACCTGGCGAATTCGCTTCGTTACCAGGCGAGTCTCTCGCAAATGCGACATCGCTCCAGTCCATTCCGATTGATCCGGTCGATCCGACCTCGGCGTTTACATCATTTGGGTTGATGTCCCTGGCACTGGGATCGAGCATCGACGTCCATGGTACGAGTACGGTCTTTGTCAAAGGCGGGCAACTCGTGCTCTCGGTGAAGGATGCCACGCTGACTACCACGTCTGATAGTTCCGCCAACAGCGATACGATCTCGCTCAGCTCCGGCAGTTCCATCACGACGTCGAACTCGGGAGCAGAGCCTGGAGCGGATGTGCAGATCACCGTCGGGAGACTCCAGATGGATGGTGCAATGATCCAAACAATCAACAGTGGGAATGACGATGGGGGGAATATCTCGATCAATTCAACGAAGGTTGATATTACCACCGGAGCGTTCGTTCTGAGTTCAACCGGACAGAATCTCACTACGGGGGAGATTGTGGGTTCTGGTGACGGTGGGAACATAACAGTGCAAGGGCTGTCGGGGGTGTCGGATAGCGCGGCCGACGCGGTCACGCTCAGCAGTGCCGTGATCGTGACGCAAACCGCTGGGCTAGGCAGAGGCGGGGACCTTCATATAACGGCCGATAGGTTGACGATTGAGGGCGGGGCGGCGATTATTGCGGCGACTGATGGTGGAAATGGCGTGGGAGGGGATCTGTTCCTGAATGTCGGGAGATTAAGCCTTCTGGGTGGTAGTCTGATCCAGAGTTCCACTAATAACCCTGGAACTGATCTGAACGGTGATGGGGTAGGGGATGTCGCTGGTGGTGCGGGTGGGAATGTGACCATTCAAGGGATCTCTGACGAAGCGGGAAGCGCGGCCCAAAAGGTAGTGCTGTCAGGTGGCAGTCAGATAACCAGCCTCACGGAGAGGAGCGGAGACAGCGGACGAATCTCCGTCAGGGCCACATCCTTGGACTTGGGTGAGAGCTCGACCATCCTCTCGTCCACCGGTGGGACTGGCAGTGGAGGGGACATCGTTGTGGAGGTTCAGGAGGCCAGTCTCTCAGCCCAGGCCACCATCACATCGGGAACCAGTGTCAACGGGGCAGGCGGCACGATCACGATACAAGGACTGGACGGGTCGGGAACCAAGGCGGCCTCCCTCGATCTTGACGCGGGCGATATCGTCTCTACAGCTGGCGACGGCACGGGCCGTCTTGGCGATATAGAGGTGCATGCCATGACGGTGAGCCTGACGAATGAAGCAGGGATCCAAGCCGGTGGTGAGGCGGACACAGCGAAGACGGCAGGGAATGTGACCATCGATGCGGACTCGGTCAGCATCTCTGGCGGGAGTGCCATCGTGAGCCAGGTGTTCACTGCGGATGCCGGCCAGGTGATCATCACCGCTACTAATCAGTTGACTCTCGACAATGGTTTGATCGCGACCAATACCGCCGGTCCTGGTCGAGCGGGAGATATTGTGTTGAACGTGGGACGCATCAGTCTGACCAACGGAAGCAATATCAGCAGTGCCAGTCTCAGGACGGGCGCGATTCTCAACACAGATGGTACGACAGAACCTCCGGGACAGGCGGGTGCTATCACGATCAATGCCACAGGCGGCTTCACGAGCGATGCGAGTACCGTGGCCACTTCGGCAGAAGCGAACCATGGTGCAGACATCTCTATCACAGCTCAAAACGTGCAACTTTCCAACGGCACCTTAATTACAGCGAACAGCAAGGCTCCGCTTGTGGTGACCAAGTTCGTACTGGATCAGGATGGCCTACCGGTGAAAGTGGAGGCGGTGGGGGACGACGGCAGGTCGGATGGCAACGCGGGGAATGTAACAATAATCAGCAACTCGAATGTCGTCATGAAGAACAGCTCGGTAACAACCGAAGCCAGTCAGGCAAGCGGTGGCAGTATCGAGATCAATGCATCGGACACTGGAATGATCCATCTGGTCAACAGTAAAGTCAGCACGTCGGTGAAGGGCGTTGAAGGGGACAGCGACGGCGGCAATATCTCGATCGACCCGCAGTTCGTCATTCTGCAAAATAGTCAGCTTGTTGCCCAGGCCAATGCCGGGGCTGGTGGGGAGATCAATGTCATCGCCGGAGTCTTCATTGCCGATCCCAACACCGTGGTGAGTGCGTCCTCGCAAAGTGGGCCGCAAGGAACCGTCAATATCCAGTCGCCGGTCCAGAATGTCGGTGGAGAGTTGGCGGCGTTGTCGGATGATTTCGCCAGCGCGGCAGCGTTGCTGGCCCAACAGTGCGCGGCGCGGGTCGCGGACGGCAAGTTCAGCACCTTCGTGATCGCCGCCCGTGAAGGTCTGCCGGCAGAGCCTGGTGGCTTCTTATCCAGTCCATCGCTGACGACAGAATTACTTGGATCACGCTTCTCAGGACGGGACGCACAGACTCAACTCTCGGCTGTCACAGGTCTATTCCCAAAGTACGATGCCAAGCCTATCCAACTGGCGAAGTTTGAACCTGCATGCCATCGGTGACAGGCTCGGTCTGTCTGGTTTGTTTGGTCCATGTGGTTTGTTTTGTTGCGTGATTCAGATAATTCGAATAACCAACATCAACAAGACAAACCACATCAACAAGTCAGATGGGATTCTCGATGAGCTTTTGCGCGGGACGGGTCGTTGCCACATTGGTTCTGCTGGCCGTCTGGATCCTGTCTGACGTCGTGTCGGCGCAGGTTTTCGTGCCTGCCCCCACTCCGCTGCCCAAGGAACTTCCGCTGCCTGAGCCGCCACTGCCCAGTATCTTGCCTCCCGCTCCTGTTCCGGAACGGCGTGGGGCCATGTCCACAGTGAAAGCATACGTCCGAGAGATCCGGGTTCTGGGGAGCACGGTCTTTACGGCAGAGGAATTGGCGTTGGTCACTGACCCCTACCGCGATCGGGAGCTCACGTCGGAAGACATGGAGTCGCTGCGTGTGGCCATGACGTTGCTGTACGTGAAGCGTGGATACAGCACATCCGGCGCCCTGTGGCCCGATCAAGCGATTGTGGACGGACTGCTCACGCTCCAAGTCGTTGAAGGGACATTGAGCCGGATGAACGTGGAGGGCAATTATTGGTTCAGGTCCAGCTATTTCACCAGCCGACTCCAAGGTGATGCAGGTCCACCAGTGAACGTGCATGCGCTGCAAGAACGGTTGCGGCTGTTTCAAACCGACAAGCGCATCGAACGGATCAACGCAGAGTTGCGGCCCGGCGAGAGACGCGGGGAGAGTGCCTTGAGCATCAGAGTGGCTGAGCGCCGGCCGATCAAGGCGTGGCTTGAATATAACAACTTCGCGACACCGGGGGTTGGTTCCAATCGTGTGATGGGGACCATAGAGGATCAAAACTTGTTGGGGTTCGGGGATACACTGCGGGTTCAGTATGGGCAATCGTTTGGTGTCGATGTGAATGCGCATGGCAGCGGGATCAATCCGAACTTGAACGTGCATTACGCGATCCCGTTCACCCCCTACGATACGACCTTTGCCGTCGACTACCGGAGGACCGATTTCACGGTCATTGAAAGCAATGTCAAGCCGCTGGACATTACCGGCAAGTTCGAATCGATTGGGTTTACCTTCCGGCAGCCTGTTTTCCGCACGCCGTCTCAGGAGTTCGCCTTGGCGTTGACCGGCCAGTCGCAATCGTTCAGGACGTCGTTACTGACAACACCGTTTGAATTCCAGAGTGGATCCACCGACGGACTGTCCAAGGTATCGGCGCTGCGCTTCTCGCAGGAGTACGTGCATCGCACGCAGGACCAAGTGATCTCGGCGCTGTCTCGGATGAGTGTCGGTATCCCCGTTCTGGGAGCGACCGTCAACAACGGGCCTGACCAGGCCACCGGGGAATTTTTTTCCTGGCTGGGGCAGACGCAATTGGTGAGGCGGTTGAACCCTACGCGCGTCACGCTGCTGGCGCGGGCCGATCTGCAGCTGTCGAACAGACACCTGTTCCTGATCGAGCAGATGGCAGTCGGCGGTCGGTACAGCGTGAGAGGCTATCGGGAGTTTACGCAGCTTGGGGACAACGCCTTTCTGGGATCCATCGAGACTCGTATTCCCGTGTACACATCGGCGATCGGGGAAGAACTTGTGTACCTGGTGCCATTTTTCGATTATGGCCGGGCGTGGAACACCAATGTGGTCAATCTTGAAGTCACCCCCTCTCCGGAGTGGTTGGCGAGCGTGGGAGTTGGAACGATCTGGAATTTCTGGCAGGGGAGCCGATTTGAGTTGTACTGGGGGCAGCGTCTGAATCCTCCCACCCAGGCTAAGCATACCAACCTGCAGGATTATGGTGTGCATTTTCAATTGGTCGTCGAAGTCTTCTAATTGGTTTGTTTGGTCTATTTGGTTTATCTGGTTTGTTTAGTTCATAAGAGTTGGACTTGTTCAACCAAATAAACAAGACAAACCAAATGAACGAGACAGACCAGAGGAGAGCCGTCATGAAATACATTATTCTCGCAAGTCTTTTCCTGTGTCTCTCGGTGGGGCTCGGCACCGACATCCATGCGCAGGAGGCGTCTCCGGTCGATCAGCTGATGCGGGACGGCAGCCAGGCGTATCAGCATGGCGATTTTGAGCAGGCGGTCGAGCGCTGGACGAGCGCGGCAGGGGCCTACGAGCGATCCGGCGCGCGCGCGGAGCAGATCGACACGTTGATTCGTCTATCCGAGGCCTATCAGTCGCTAGGCCGGTATCGGACGGCGGCGATTCAGCTGGATCAAGCCAAGGCCCTCGCAGCAGACCGTGACGATTCTCTCCTGACTGTACGGATTCTTTGGAGAACGGGCAGTGTGTATCAGGCGACTGGGCAGTATGTGGAGGCTGAGCGATCGCTACAAGAATCCCTCCGGCGCGCCAAGACGCTTTCACAGGCTGCGGTGACTGCCGCCATCTTGAACGATCTGGGGAATCTGGCCGCTTCGCAGCGAAAGTTTGCCGACGCGCTGGCCGCCTACACCGAATGTTTCCAAACGGCTCAAACGGCTCAAGTGAAACTTCTGGCGGCCACGAGCTTGGTCAATGCCGCCCGCGTGTTGTTGCCCTCCAAGCAGTATCGTGAAAGCAAGATGCGGCTCGACCAGGCCGCCGGCATCTTGCGTGAACTTGAGCCTTCGCACGAACAGATCAGCGCGTTCATCACAGCTGGGCTGACGTATGCCAAGCTGCGCGTCTCCCTCGTCGAGCAGAATAAGGATCTCACGCTCACGGCGTTTCAGGCGCTTCATGATGCGGCTAAAACTGCCGATCAACTTGGCGATCGTCGCGGTTCCTCTTTCGCGTGGGGGTATCTGGGGAAGCTCTATGAGGAGGAGCGTCGGTATACGGAAGCGCTTGGTGTGACACAACACGCAATTCTGATGAGCCAGCAAGCAGCGGCGCCCGAAGGGCTCTATCGGTGGCAGTGGCAGGCGGGTCGGCTGCTGAACGCGCTTGGACGGTCGAAAGAGGCGATTGGCGCATATCGGAAGGCGATCGTCGCAGTCCAGTCCATCCGTTCAGAGGTCTCCGCCGCTATCGCTGCAGACCAGCCGGACGCCTCTTTTCGTGAGACCGTTGGAGCGGTGTACTTTGAGCTGGCTGATCTTCTGCTTCGGGGTTCTGAACGGGATGTCGACCCACAGCATCGCGAGGCCGTATTACGCGAAGCTCGCGACACGGTTGAACTGTTCAAAGTGGCGGAGTTGCAAGACTACTTTCAGGATGATTGCGTACAAGCCGCGCGGTCGCACGCCACGGGTCTGGAACAGGTTTCTAAAACCGCGGCCGTGATTTATCCCATCATGCTGCAGGACCGTTTGGAAATCCTGGTGAGTCTGCCTTCGGGCATGGTGAGAAAGACCGTTCCAGTCGGTGCTGAGGCCTTGACGGAGGAAATCCGCGCATTTCGAACCCTCCTGGAGAAACGTAGTACTCGGCAATATCTTTCCCATGCGAAGACGTTGTACGGGTGGTTGATCCAGCCGATTGAGCCGCTGTGGGCCAATGCCGGGATCGATACGCTGGTCATCGTGCCTGACGGGGCGCTTCGGACGATTCCATTGGCTGCGCTGCATGACGGCACGCAATTTCTTATCAAAAAATATGCGGTGGCGACAACACCAGGTGTCACGCTCACGGACCCTCGGCCCCTGGATCGCAAGGGCATCAAACTTCTCTCTGTGGGTATCACCGAGGCCGTGCAGGATTTTCCGCCGCTGCCCCATGTTGCACGTGAACTGGAGACCATTCATGGACTATTCGGCGGCACCAGCCTTCTGAACAAACAATTTATGATGTCTCGGGTGGAGGAAGAACTGAAAGCGAATCCGTACTCGATCATGCATATCGCGTCTCATGGGCAATTCCAGAGCGACAGCAATGAGACCTTTTTACTTGCCTATGACGGGAAGATGACGATGGACCGGCTGGAAACGTATGTGGGCATGCTTCGTTTTCGAGAAGAGCCGTTGGCCCTGATCACCCTGAGTGCGTGCGAGACCGCTGCAGGGGACGACAGGGCCGCGCTCGGTTTGGCCGGCGTGGCGATCAAGGCAGGAGCACGGAGCGCGTTGGCTTCGCTGTGGTTCCTCGATGATCAGGCTTCTTCTCAGCTGGTCACGGAGTTTTATCAACAACTGCATGACGATTCCGTGGCGTCCACCGCGATGGCTCTCCAGCGCGCACAAATCAAATTCCTTGAACATCCTGAGTACAATCATCCCGCCTACTGGGCAGCATTCTTGTTGCTCAATAATTGGCTTTAGTCTACGCTCTCGCCGTGAGCACTTTCCTCAAGCTTGGCCAATCGCTTGTTGCTGTCAGCATTCTTGCGGGAGTGTTGGGTGCCCTTTCCGTCCTCGGCATCCGGAGCACCGCAATCCTTGAGCCTGTTGAATTAACCGTCTATGACTGGCTGATCCAATCTCGTCGAGGGTTGGAAGGGGCTGATCCACGCATTGTTCTGATTGCGGTCACCGAAAAGGATATTTTACGTCAAGGACGGTGGCCGATCACCGACGCAATCCTAGCTGAGGCGTTGGAGCGGCTCATGCAGTTCCAGCCGCGCGCGATCGGGGTTGATATCTATCGTGATATCCCTGTCGATCCCGGTCACGCAGACCTGAACAGGGTCCTCGTCGAACATCCCCAGATCATTACTGTGACAAAATTGGGCGGTGGCACGGTGGCCGGTATTCCTCCGCCTCCGGCGCTGGCGGGGACCGAGCAAGTTGCGTTCAACGATATCCTCATTGATTCAGACGGAATTGTTCGTCGTGCTTTGCTATTCCAGGAGGCCGGAGAGCAAACAGCGTATGCCTTCGCGCTTCGACTGGCGTTTCTGTTTCTTGCTGAGGAAGGGGTTGGCGCGCAGCCAGACCCTGACGATCCTGAGTTACTTCGCCTTGGACCGACCACCCTCAAGCGGTTTGCATCCTACGACGGTGGATATGTCCGCGCTGACGACGGCGGGTATCAAATATTGGTGGATTTTTACCGGGGACATAGCCAGCCACGCTCATTCTCATTGACCGATTTGCTCACCGGTCAGATCGATGCGGACGCGATCAGGAACAAAATCGTTCTGTTTGGTGTCACGGCCGAGAGCGTTCCCGATCTGTTCCATACACCGTTCAGTTCAGGGAATGACACCGGTCGGATGATTCCAGGAGTCGCTGTTCATGCCCATATCATCAGTCAGTTTCTCGGCGCGGCGTTGGAAGGGCGCCGTCCGATTGCCACGCCCAGTGAATCACAGGAGTGGATGTGGACGATCCTGTGGGGAGTGTTAGGCGCCGGCCTCGGTGCATGGACGCGATCTCCCTGGCGGCTTGCGCTGGGTGCGGCGGGCGGGCTGTTGATCCTTGGCATCAGCGTGGTCGTTGCGTTTATCCAGGGATGGTGGATCCCACTCGTGCCGCCATCCTTGGCTTGGTTTCTCGCTGTGTCCGTCGTGACGGCTTCGGTGTTGAGCCGGGAGCGCAAGGAACGCGCCCTTCTGATGCACCTGTTTTCCAAGCACGTTTCCGGGGAAGTGGCTGAAGCCGTCTGGCGACAGCGCGATCAATTTCTGAAAGATGGGCGCCCTCGGTCGCAACAGTTAGTCGCGACTGTCTTTTTCTCCGACTTTAAGGGTTATACAGCCGCTTCAGAAAAAATGACTCCTGAAGCTCTGATGGACTGGGTCAATGCGTATTTGGATGTCATGGCGGGGCTGGTGATCAAGCATAAAGGTGTCATTGATGATTACGCAGGGGATGCGATCAAGGCAAATTTTGGAGTGCCACTTCCACGAAATTCCGAGGAAGAGATTGCCCAGGATGCGGTACATGCCGTGACGTGTGCTCTCGCCATGGAGCAGGAGATGCACCGGCTCAATTTGCGACATGAACAGGCGGGTCTCGCAACGATCGGGATGCGGATTGGCATTCATACTGGTCAGGTTGTTGCCGGAAGTGTCGGCACTTCAGAGCGCCTTAAATACACGACCGTGGGTGATGCGGTAAATACAGCGGCGAGATTAGAAAGTATGGATCGGGATATCGTTCAGGAGACGCCGGGGAGGCGATTGTGCCGGATTTTGATCGACGAGAGCACGAAGCGTTATCTTGGGGATCGCTTCGTGCTCGATCGGATCGGAGAGGTCAGCGTCAAAGGCAAAGAACAAACTTTGATGGTCTACAGGGTCATCGGCCACTCGCAAGAGAACACAGCAACTCAGGGGTAATCCCATCAGCTAACGCGCAATAACTTCCTTTTCTGCTCCTCACCCGGCCTTTCTATCTTGAAAAGCGAGGTCAAAGCTTCCAACTTCTGGCAAGTCGGCCTGATCCAACAATTCGACCCGTTGCTTTCGTAAAGTCATATCTGACGGCGCCGATTCGATCATCTCTGAAATGGCCATCACGGCGTCATACCATAACCCTTCTGCCGCAAATCGATACAAGGCATCGGTCGAGGGAGCCGCTGTTAGGAATGCAGGATTCATGTTGGCACGTTCGACTCGCTCGATGGTGCCCACCGCAATAATGTCTTTGGACCGACGCTTCGGATCGAGGACGAGGGCGATGGACCAGGTGTAGCGCTCACCAGGAATCAGTTTTACCCCATAGTCTGAGAGGCGCACCCGCTGTATTCCGGCCTTCGTGGGCGCCGACAACGGCTTTTCCAGTACAGGGGCATCGCCTTTCTCAAGCGTCAGGGTCAATTCTACGGGGTTGGTCACTACGTCGGAGGCAAACCAATAGAGATCCGGTTGTTCACGTACAGTGAGGCCGGTATGACCAGGGGCAATCACGGACAGAACCGGGACTGACTTGTTTGTCCCGCGAGTTCCTCCTCCCACCCGCCGTCCGGCTGAAGGGGCGCCGAGACCGCGAGGCGGCTGATAGAGGAGAGTTTTCGTAACCTGTCCGGCCTGTACACTTTGCCCTTTGACCTCCTTCGCAAGCGATGAAGGCCCGGCTGAATTCTCCTCCGCAGTTACGACAAGCGGAAGGCTCATTAAAAACCCGATTGCGAAACCCCACCTCAGTAGTGTTGTTCGTCTCATCAAGGCACCTCCTATTTGACCGATTTCAGTGTGCGATGCGTGGCACGTGCGGTTGGACTGTTATCGTTCCAGAAAGAACTTCTGGGATGGCCCCTTCAGGTGTTGGAAACACCATGCGAGCCAAGAGACCTGTCCTGGTCGTGGTCTTGGTTTTGTGCATGATCCGCTTGAGATGTTCTTTGACGGTGTATTCGCTCAGGTTGATCCGATTCGCGATTTCTTTATTGGTAAATCCGAGCATGAGATAAATGATGACCATTTGCTCGCGTTCGGTGAGGTGATAGCGGTGCTGGACATTGGCGTCTGGGCATTCGAGCTTCTGTTGATTCAGCTCTTCCACGATGACGAGGAATCTGCTGTTCCGCGGGAGGGGTTCATCGGGAATACAGAAACCACGGAGGATGAACCGATGATCATGAGCAAAACAGAGCCGTTCCACTTGGATGGACTCGCAATCCTTGGGATGATCGCAGTGCATTAAACGACCGATGAGGTCGCGGACTACGGAATGGATCTCTTCGGGAAAGAGACAGGCACCGTTTTCTCTGGTCGATAGGGGCTGGAGTCGTCGGGTAAATGCCTGGGCTTCGCTGTTCATGAACAACAGCTGCCCCGTGCTTGTGAAGAGAATGATGCCGGTCGCGCCTTGTTGCTTCAGGCTCTGTGCCTGCTTTTGCGGAGTAAATGGCCGGGCTACTTTCTCTGTCGCGATGATCGACATATGCCCACCAATCTTGCTAGGTGTTTCTTACAATGCACGCATTGTGTGTGAGAAGTCAAATCGCGTGGTTCAGCTTCCTCTGCCACGGCTCCGTCCCGTAGTAAAGCAAGTAGTAGGCCTGAGTGCTGCCGCACTGACGATGGATTGGCAAAAAACTCTAAACGATAGGACTGGATGGATGTTTGGCAGGTTTGTGGAACAGCTTTTCCGCATAGCGGGTGGTCCGATAGACATTCTGTCTGAATCTAAAGTGATTCCGGCTGAATCTAATTTGATTCTCCTTCGCCGATACGCCGGGCTAAGAGTTCTGGGTTCTGAGTTCTGAGTTTTGAGTTGGAAGACGGGGAGAGAATGCTGAAGGCGACCAGTCTCACGTTCGATTACTGCTGCGGGGGTTGTTCGCGCATGGTGCGGCAGAAGAGTTCGGTCAGTGTGGGGTCGAAGGCGGCGCCGGCTTGCTGCTCGATCTGTTGCAGGGCTTCGTTGACCGGGAGGGATGTTCGTTCAGGTTTTTCGGCGGTTAGGTCGTCAAACACTTGGGCAATGCCGACCATGCGAGCGAGCAAGGGCGTGCATTCTTCTCGCAAGCCAAATGGGTAGCCCGTTCCGTCCCATCGTTCGTGATGGAGGGCGATAATCTGCACGGCGTCGGCTGGTAATCCCATCGCTCGGCCCATCCTCGCGCCGAGGTCGGGACGATGGATCTGTTGGTCGGACTCCATGCTCAGCACATGACTGTCTGCGATGCTGATCAAATCGAGATCGTGCACGAGTGCGCCGAGTGCGAGCGACTGCTGTTCAGCGAGGGGAAGGTTGAGTCGATTGGCGACCAGCGTCGCATAGAA
>CAMDRK010000042.1 GCA_945906715.1 Nitrospira lenta | reverse complement strand
TTTTTGGTTTTCCGTGGGTAAGCTGACGGCAATATTCAGGTGTTCAGGTTGAAGGGAAGTCCGACCCCTAATAGTCTTCAGCCTAATTATCTGAGTCGTTACAGCTTATGAAAAGGAGTCTACGATGGCTACGATCCTTGTTGTCGATGATGAACAACCGATCCAAGATATGTTGCGCACTGTGCTGGAAAGTAACGGTTACCGCGTGTTGATTGCAGGAAATGGATTTGAAGGGCTCCTTCTCCATCAGAGGAATAGGATTGACGTCACCATTATGGACTTGATCATGCCGGACACAGATGGGATCGAGATGATTTCGAAACTGAAGGAGGAATCTCCTGAGGCCAAAATTATTGCGATGACCGGTGCGACTGGCGATATGAATTTCCTCGATGTGGCAAAGCAGTGCGGTGTCCGGCGCGTGTTTGCAAAGCCGTTCGATTTGAACGAACTGGTCTCAGCCGTTCATGAAGAACTGGCTCGCGAGTCTTCTCCCACTTCTGCGTAAATTCCCGCGCGCCACATCCTGCCACGTCCCATCGTTCCTGTGCGCGTCTGCTGAATCCATTCATCTGCCATTAACCATTGACCATTCACCATTCCCCCCTGCTCCCTCCGTCAATCGATTGACGGACGCAGGATCAAAGCGTCGGACCTTTGACAGGTTTCACTGACACATCCTGCGCTGAATGGCGATTACTCCCATATGGCCTGTATTTATTCACCCAATACGAAAGGCACAAATATTGCTGAGATCACAACTTGTCTATGAGAATGCGCGCGTCATGTCAGTGGTTTCTCGTCTGTACGCTTGCGTATGGTTGCGTGCTTCAGATTGCATCTGCGGCTGAATCGCGCGAGTCGGTGGCTATGCCATCACCCGCCCACGTGATGTCCCCTCAGTCGAGTTCGGGGACTCCCTCACCATGGGTCGCGTTGCCTGACGATGGGCCCCGCTATGATCGAACTGTCGAGGGGCCAGGGGCGTTGCCATTTCAAGAAGCAGTGAAGGCGCTCGCCCGGGGACAGTATGCCGCAGCCCGTGCAGGGTTTGATGCGCTTGCCGCTCTCGATTCCGCCAGTCCATTGATTCCGCCGTTGAAGGCATTTATGGCGGAACTCACGCTGCTGGAGGATCCGACCGACCATGGCCGCAGAGAGGCGATTACGCAATATCGCAGCATTATTGGCGCATATCCGAAGAATCCCAATGCGTTCAGGGCCTACTGGCGGGTCGGTGATCTGTATGCCGAAAAAGGATGGTACCAGGAGGCCATCGTCGCCTATCAGTATGCTCTTTCCCTCGACCTGCCGCATCACGATGCGGATCGATCGTTGCTCGCGTTGGGGGTCACCCTTGGAAAGTTGGGGAGATGGACGGAAGCGGAACGGGCCTTCGAAACGGTTCGAGAACGCGCGATGGATGATCGTCTTATTGTGCGGGCGACGTTCGAGCAGGCCAATGCCCTCTACGTCCAAAATCGCAAGCGAGACGCGGTACCGCTATACGACTTCCTGCATCGGCGCTGGCCGAATCTTCTCAAGCAAAATCCCGATGCGTTGCAGCAATATGGCGAAGTCCTCTTTGATGCGAATCAGCTGCAGCGCGCTCATGCCGTCGACACGCTTCTTTATAATCTATATCCATCGCACCCGCATGCCGGCGCTGCGCTCGTTCGCCTCGGAGACATTCACCGCGGACTGGAGCTGCGCACGCAGGCGGAGATGTTCTATCGCGCCGCTCAGGCGCAGTATGCCGGCACGCTGGAAGCAGGGATCGCCAGCATGCATCTGGCACAGATGGAACAGGAGGTGGCAGTTTCAGCAGGCGAGTCCTTCTTGAAAAAAAAGGTGGAGGGTATCATCCGGGGGGCCAGTGCCTCCTACCTGGAGCCATCAGAAGGCGAGACTCTCTATAAGACTATCGCACAGGAACATCCGAAGGATGTTCTCGGCAGCGAAGCGCTCTTTCAGCTGGCTGAGCACCTCAAATTAAGAAATGAGCCCTCACGTGCCATCCAGACCTATCTCGACGTGACTCGGCGGGCAGGTGTCGTCAAGGATGATCCCTGGCCTCAGGCGGCCAAACTCCGCCTTGCTGTGCTGTTGAAACCCCTGTTGGAGGCCGCCCTCAAGGCTAAGAATGATATCCAGGTGGCGATACTTTTCCATAGCCTTGGACAGGCGCCGGAACAACATTATATAGGCACGCGTCTGTTGCTGGAGGTCGCCGAGACGCATCGCCGCCTGGGATTCTCCGGAGAAGCGGCGCGCATCTATCAGGTGTTGGTACGGGATAGGAAGGCGGTCTCACTCCACGAGTCAGCGCTCATCGGTCTTGGGGAGAGTTATTTGGAGCAACGAGAGCCTGCAGCGGCGCGGAACGTATTTGAGAGTTTCCGGCTCCAGTATCCGCAGAGTCCGCAGTCGATGCTGGTTGTGAGACAGTTGACCACGGCCATGCGCGAGCAAGGAGACCGACGCAGCGCGATTAGATTGATGCGACAGTGGCTTCGGGCGCATCCACGCGGAGAGGACCGGGGCTGGATGCAACTGACGCTGGCTAAAACGTTCCTGGACGATCGTCAAACCGGAGAAGCCGTGGCGGCATTCGAAGAGGCGGCACGCCACAAATATATGCAGTCGGAGACCGACCGTCTCCTGTTCGCCGATCTCTTGACGGCGGTGAATAAACATCAGCAGGCCGTGGATCTCTATCAACGGATTCTGGTTTCCCATTCGGTGCCGGATCAGGCGGAATGGGCGAGGTTGCAGATCGTCCGAAACCTGGCCGTACAGAAGCTGGAAGGCCCAGTGCGCGCTGTGACGATGCCAGGCGCAGGAACTGGAGACCCGCTGTTGTCCCGGGCAGCGGCGGCCATACAGGCCAGTCTCCGCGTCACAGTCGAGAAGGAAGGGGAATGATGCGATGAATGTACATTCTGCTCCGGCAAGCACAGATAGCGATTTGCTGCACGAAGCCTTTCGGAGCTTCGACGGTGCCGCAGCGACGTTGCAGCAATCCTACCAGACGCTGACGACTCGGTTGGAGCAGCTCGACGTAGAGCTTGCCGATCGCAACGAAGCGCTGCGGAAGAATTTGTGCGCGAACGAACAGTTACGCGAGCATTTGACCGCCATTGTAGAGTCCCTTTCGACCGGCTTGCTCGTCATGGATGAAGCCGGAACCATCACCCGTTGTAACCAGGCAGGCACGCAACTGCTTGGGCTGGCGCACGAACGCATTATTGGACGGTCGTTAGCCGCGTGTCTCAAGGAGGCGCGTTTGGACGGCGATGTGTATCCCCTCACCACGCAGCAGGGGGCGGCCGTCTCACTCTCTCAACGTGCGTTGCAGACGAGCGACGGACGGCATGCCGGGAGCTTGGCGCTGATTCAGGATGTGACGGCGGTACGAGAACTGGAAGACCGGCTGCAACGCCGCAATCGTTTGGCCGCCATGGGTGAGATGGTCGGACGTATTGCCCACGAAATTCGGAATCCCCTCGGCAGTATCGAACTGTTTGCATCGATGCTGCACCGAGATTTGCATGACGCGCCGGGGCTGCGAAAATACGCCGAGCATATCTCGTCATCGGTTCACATGATGAACCGTCTCTTGACGAATCTATT
This sequence comes from Nitrospira lenta, assembly GCA_945906715.1. Taxonomy (GTDB): domain Bacteria; phylum Nitrospirota; class Nitrospiria; order Nitrospirales; family Nitrospiraceae; genus Palsa-1315. Next base: position 9,074 of record CAMDRK010000042.1, on the reverse strand, counting down.
GCTCTATACAAAACCGGACTGTTCACACGCAAAGTGGCATGAGACGGAAGCCCTCATGCTGGATGCCTTGACCCTGGCCGCCCATGCCGTGGCCAGCACCAGAGTCGAGATTCGCCTGGAGGTCAACCCTGACGCGGCTCGCATGTGGTGCGATGCGGGGCAGATGAAGCAAGTGCTCCTCAACTTGATCCTGAACAGCATTCACGCCATGCCGGAGGGTGGAACGCTGACACTGACGGCGAGATTGACTGCGGAATCGGCTCCCGGTGGACCGGGCGTTTGTCTTTCGGTCTCGGATACCGGTGTCGGCATCCCGTCGACACAACGTTCGAGGATTTTCGACCCATTTTTCACGACGAGGGACGAAGGCACCGGGTTAGGACTCGCCATCGTCCACGCGATTGTCGAAGCGCATCGGGGCCGGATCGACGTGGAGAGCGCTGAGAGACAAGGTACCACGTTCACGATCATCCTCCCGAATCGTCAAGAGCCTGGTCGTAGACTGATACACAATTCATCTTCCTCGATCCTGTCCGGGAAGGGGCATCGCCCGGCTGAGAATCTTGATGAGGAGCGGCTTGTTGAAGAGGAGACCTCTGCATGATCGACCATAGCGCTGAACGTCTTATCACGGATCTTCCTGCGCAGGCAGAGCGAGTGTTGATTGTCGACGATGATCCATCTATGCGGACCGCCTTAATGGAGTCTGTCCGTCGTCTGGGCTTTGATGTGCAGGGTGCGATGGATGGCGCCGATGCCGTCGAGAGGGTCAGTCGGTACAAACCCTGGCTGGTGGTGACCGACTTGAAGATGCCGAGGCTCGGGGGGCTCGATCTGATCAAGGAAATCAAGAGTCGTTCGCCGCAGACGTTGATGGTTCTGATGACCGCCTACGGAACAGTGGAGACCGCTGTGGAGGCGATGAAATACGGGGCGAGCGATTACCTCCTCAAGCCCTTTTCCAGCGATTTGCTTGAGCGAGTCATCGCCAATCTGAAAGCGCGTGGCGCTGATGCCTCAACGCCATCGCCTGCGCCGATCGACCAGCGGTCTATCCTGACACAAGATCCTGGGATGGTCCGCCTGCTCAGTACCGTTGAAGGCGTCGCCGCGAGCCAAGCGACTGTCCTTATCAATGGAGAAAGCGGCACCGGGAAAGAATTGCTGGCTCGCTTTATCCACAGCAGAAGCCCGCGCGCGCACCGCCCGTTTATCGCCGTCAATTGCGCAGCCCTGCCGGACGGACTCCTGGAGAGTGAATTGTTCGGGCATGAGCGCGGCGCATTTACGGGAGCCATCATGAAGAAAATCGGCAAGTTTGAGATGGCGCATACCGGCACAATATTGCTGGATGAAATCAGCGAAATGAACATGGGTCTGCAGGCCAAGTTGCTCCGAGTGATCCAGGAGCGGGAAGTGGATCGAGTCGGAGGGAGGGAGCCTGTTTCTGTAAATATTCGGGTCATTGCTACGACTAACCGGTCGCTGTACCACGAAGTGGAGCAAGGACGGTTTCGGGAAGACTTGTATTATCGGTTGAATGTGTTCCCCATCACGGTTCCTCCGTTGAGGGAACGGCCCGCGGACATTCCGTTGCTCGTGAGGCATTTCGTGGCGGTCTCAGCGGGTCGCAATAGTGTTCCGTTGCCGACGGTGTCGGCGGAAGCCTATGCGATGCTTCAGGAGAGACGATGGAAAGGGAACGTGCGCGAACTGGAGAACGTCATGGAACGTGCCGTGCTCTTAGCCGGGAATGAGGCGATCCTTCCGTGCCATTTGTTGCCGGAATCTGGGGGACAACCGGCGTCCCCCGCTCCAGTCCCATCCGTACCGCAGCCTTCTGGAAACGGTTCGTTGTGGGAGATGGAGCGCGAACTGATTTTCCAAACTCTGGTACGAGTGAGGGAGAATCGTACTCATGCGGCGAAAGAACTCGGTATCAGCATTCGCACCTTGCGGAACAAGCTTCGAGAATATCGGGGGCCAAGTTGTCACATTTCCTGATAATCCGGCCATCGCCAGGGTATGGGCAGAAAACCGCCGGCACAATTTGCCGAGCGGCAGATGTGACCATTCAGGTAGATAGGCTGAAGGGGTACAGGCTGAAGGTTGGAGGTCGGAAATCAGAACACTTCAACCTGAACCCCTTCAGCCTAAACACCTGAGCAGCCACGATACGAAAATAGGAGGGATGTACCATGACGCTCATCGATCACACCATGCAATTGCTCCATCGCACGCTGGATTTGCGGCAAGCTAAACATCGGGTGATTATTTCGAATATTGCGAACGAAGAAACGCCCGGCTATCGGGCCACCGATTTTAACTTTCTCGACTCGCTGCAGGCTGCTCAGAAAGGACAGGGACCGGTCACGCTCGCGGTGACCCAGGGCAGGCATATTGGCCCACACGGTGAGGGGTTTCAGCGGGTTCTTGGGAAACTCAGCGACGTGCCGGCAGACGACCTCCCCTTGGATGCCAATTCAGTGAATATTGAGCTAGAGATGGCCAAGCTGTCCGAGAACGCCAGTAAGTACAACGGCGCCGCAACGATCATGGGAATCCGCTTCCGTCAGCTGATGGGTGCCATCCGTGACGCGAGATAATCAATAGTGGTCGGCCTTCAGCCGTCAGCAAGCAGCTGATGGTTGAGGGCTGATTACCCAGACCAAGGAGGTTTTACTATGGAAATGAGCGACAGCATGGCGGTGTCCGTTTCCGCTCTAGATGCGCAACGTCAGCGCCTCAACGTGATCTCCAGCAATTTGGCGAACGCCCAGTCCACCCATACGCCGGGAGGCGGTCCCTATAAACGCCGCGATGTGGTGTTCCAATCCACGCCGGTCGCCAGTCCGTTCCAACGGACGTTTCGGCAGGTGTCGACGGGGCCGGGAGCCCATGCGCTCGATGGCGTGAAGGTGCTTCGTGTCAAGGAAGACGCGAGGCCCGGCCAAGTGATCTATGATCCGCGCCATCCGGACGCCGATAAGAAGGGGTATGTCAAGATGCCGAACATCAATGTCATGGAAGAAATGGTGAACATGATGGGGGCCTCGCGCGCCTACGAAGCCAATGTGCAAGCGATTAACGCGACCCGCGCCATGGGGAGTAAGGCGCTGGAAATCGGGAGGTAGCCATGGACCAGATCAAAGCGATTTCGATTCCGACACCCTCGTTCGGAGAGGGTTCCACTGTGTCTCATGCCCCGGGTGGCGCGCGGTCGAGTGGTTTTATGGATACGCTGCAGCACGCGATCAGTAAGGCCAACGACATTCAGTTGGAAGCCAGCCAAGCGACCGAGGCGTTAATGACCGGCCAGTCGCAGAACGTCCATCAAACGATGGTGGCGTTACAGGAAGCGGATGTGTCCTTCCAGCTGATGATGCAGATCAGGAATAAGCTGGTGTCGGCGTACGAAGAAATTCAGCGGATGCAGATATAGGACGTGAGACGTGAAATGTGAAACGTTTTGGAGAAAGAGTAATCTGGAACCCCGCGTTTCACCTTTTACGTTTCACCTTTCACGGTTTTCTGAACGTTGTTAGCGAGGAGTAGAGTCGCCTATGTTTTCCATGCTTTCAAAGTTTACGATCAACCAACGCATGATCATTCTGATTGCGCTGGCCGGCTCGATTGCCGGCTTGATCGCCGTCACCTTGTGGACACAACAGCCGGATATGCAGGTGCTGTTTACCAACCTCAATCCGGAGGACGCGGCAGGGATTGTGGACAAGTTGAAAGAAACGAAGGTGCCGTACGAGACGACAGGCGGGGGCACCACCGTGCTGGTTCCCAGCTCTCAAGTCCATGAGTTGCGGTTGCAATTGGCCACCCAGGGGCTTCCGCATGGAGGTGGAGTGGGATTCGAAATCTTCGATCGATCGTCGATCGGGATGTCCGACTTCGTCCAGAAGCTCAATTATCGCCGTGCGCTGCAAGGCGAGTTGGCACGGACCATTGCGCAAATGCCGGAGATTGAGCGAGCCCGCGTGCACCTTGCCACTCCGGAACGGCGATTATTCGGGAACGATGACAATCATGCACGCGCCTCGATCGTCGTGTCGTTGCGGAACGGACAAGCTCTCGCCAAGGCTCAAGTCAACGGGATCGTCCATCTGGTGGCCAGCAGCGTCGAGGGGCTTCAAATCAAGGATGTCACTGTGGTGGATGGTCATGGACGGCTCCTCTCGTCGGCAGCCGGGGGCGACGATGCTGCAGGGCTTACGGGATCGCAGTTGGAACATCAGCGGACGGTTGAAAAGGATATTGAAACACGCATCCAAACGATGTTGGAGCGAATCGTCGGACAGAGTAAAGCGGTGGTGCGGGTGTCCAGCGTGCTCGATTTCCGCAAGGTGGAAACAACGGAAGAGCGGTACGACCCGAATGGGCAAGTCGTTCGGAGCGAACAGCGAGGGCAAGAAAAGTCGAACGGCGCCAATGGTCTGACCGGTGGCGTGCCAGGCGTCCAATCGAATGTGCCGCCTGGGACGGACCAAGAGCCGGCTCAGACGAGTTCGACCAACAATCAGACCAAGAACGAAACGGTGAACTACGAAATCAGCCGGACCGTCTCTCGCATCGTGGAATCCAGCGGCAGCATCAAGCAACTCTCTGTAGCGGTGCTTGTGGACGGCATCTATGAAGCGGCCAAGGCGTCTGCAGACGGCAAACCCGCAGTCGATCAAGCCAAGAAATATGTCGCACGGTCTGAAGAAGACATGAAACGGATCGAGGAGATCGTCAAGAAAGCGATGGGCTACTCGGCGGAGCGGCAGGATCAAGTCCAGGTCACCAACGTGCAATTCGACATCGGAACCGAAGAACCTTCCGCTCAGGGTATCGAGGCAGCGGCAGATGCCACGAACCCCTTCGCCCCCTATCTGCGCTACGGGGTCGGTGGATTGTTCTTTCTCCTGATTCTCTTCATGGTCGTGCGTCCGCTTCTGAACATGCTGGGGACGACAGGGGGATCATCCGGCCAGGGAGACCAGCCGACGCTGCCGGCTTCGGTGAGTCAGGTCGAAGCGGCATTGGGAGGGAAAGAGCACTCGCGTCTCATCGATATGGCCCGCAGCAATCCAGACTCCACGGCTGTGGTCGTGAAGCAATGGTTGAAGACTAATCCGCAGTAAGGAGTCGGGGCGATGGCCGTACAATTATCCGGTGAGCAAAAATCCGCGATTCTCCTGCGAGCGATCGGTGAAGATGCCGCGGCGATGGTCATGAAAAACCTCGACCCCAAGGAGATCCGTAAACTGGGATCCTTCATGACCGACACCGCCAATATTTCGAAGGAAGAAGAGCAGAGCGTGATGGAGGATTTCGAGAGGGTGAGCGCGGTCGGCGAAGTGTCGTTTCACGGGAAAGAATACATCAAGACCATTCTGACAAAGGCCCTTGGGCCTGAAAAGGCGGCCCGTCTTCTCGAATCCATGAATAGCAGAGTCTACCCAGGGCTCGATGCGTTGAGGTGGGTGGACGCCAAGAGTGTGACTCAGATGATCAAGATCGAGCATCCTCAAACGATTTCTCTCATCCTGGCGCATATGGAGCCGGAACAAGCCAGCCAGGTTCTGGCAGGCTTGCCTGCTGAGATGCGGGCGGATGTGGCATTTCGGCTGGCGACGATGGAGGAGGTTCAACCGGAGGTGCTCGAGGAACTCAGCAGTTCACTGCAAGACATACTGGTCGCCAGCACTGGCGCTCACTCTTTGAGTATCGGTGGTTCCCAGGTGATTGCGAACATTCTCACTCGGCTGGATAAAAACACCGAAGGCGGCATCATGGCGAAGCTCACAGAGCGGAGCCAGACCTTAGCCGATGCGATCCGCGCATTGATGTTCGTGTTCGATGATTTGATCAAGCTCGACGATCGGGGGATGCAGGAGCTGATGAAAGAAGTCAGCAAAGAAGATCTTCCCGTGGCGCTACGCGGTGCGAGTCCGGATGTGAAAGGGAAGTTCATGAAGAATATGTCGAGCCGAGCCGGTGAAATGTTGAAAGAGGATATGGAGGCGCGGGGACCGGTAAAGGTGACGGATGTGGAGAGGGCGCAGCAGAATATTCTCAAGGTGTGTCGCAAACTGGAAGAGGAAGGCCGTATTGTGATTGCGGGCGCCGGGGAGGCATTGGTGTAAATGGCCAGTCCCATGAGTATGGAATCCGCCGTGTCTCATCCCGCGCCGCATACGGCGTGGCAGCGGGACGCGTCCATCTTAGTCGTCGACGACGAGGTATCGATTCAGGAGTTGCTGGTGACGCTGTTGCAGTCGGACGGATACCGCGTTCGCGCGGTGGGGTCGGCGCGGGAGGCGCTCGCCGCGCTGAAGAGCGCTCCCGCTTCGCTTATGATTACCGACGTCAAACTGCCGGACCAAGATGGCATCGGCTTGCTTCAGCAGGCAGGCGAGCTCGATAGGCGCATGATCAGTGTGGTGATGACCGGCTATGGCAGCGTCGATCTTGCGGTCCAAGCCATGAAGGCCGGCGCGGCAGAGTTTCTGATGAAACCCTTTCAGTGCGATGTGGTGCTCTTGACGGTCAAGCGGCTGCTCGAATTCTACCGCCTGCGAGTCGAAAATTCCGTCCTCAAACAGGCGGTCGTTCGTGCGGGAGGCATGCGGCTTCAGGATCTTGCGTTGACCGATTTCGGCACAGGCCATCCGTTCAGCAATGCCAGCGGCCCCTCGGATTACGACCAAGGCATTGCCGAAGGCGACCGGCGCGCGCGTGAGCGGGAAGCTGCGGCCCAGAGACAGGAGCAAATCTTGTTTGCCAATGCGGTCCAGCAACTCGATGAAGTCTGGAGATCGCTCAGCCAGACGATGGAAGCAGACGTGACAGCATTAGCGTTCAGTCTGGCGAGGCGCATCTTGCAGGACACCATCGCCGAGCGGCAGGATGCCGTGGTCGTGCAGTTGAAAGCCGCATTGGCCACGATTCGCGAATCCGGTGTCGTGAGGGTGCAAACGCATCCCTCCGATGTTGCAATCCTTGAAGCGGCGCGCCCGGCATTGAGCCGCGATCGAGGACCGGGCTTGACGTTGCATATTGAAAGCGACGTGTCACTGCCTCGGGGAAGTTGTGTGGTCACCACGACGAATCGGCTGGTCGATGCTTCGCTGGACGCGCAGTTGCTGCGGCTCGGCGAAGCCATACAGAAGCGAGGACGCGGTGCAGCTCGTAGACCTGATTGAACAGACGGATCCGCTCTCAGTCTCGGGCCGTGTGGCCCAGGCGGTTGGGATCGTGATCGAGGGGTATGGCCCCATGACGTCGGTGGGAGAACTGTGCGAAGTGACGCGCGAGGACGGGGAGGGGAGCGTACTTGCCGAGGTCGTCGGGTTTCGCGGAGAGCGCGTGTTGCTGATGCCGCTTGGGGAGATGCGGGGGATTGGTCCAGGCAGTCGGCTGTTGATGAAAGGCCAGTGCGCGTCGGTTCCGGTCGGTCCGCAGTTGCTCGGCCGAGTGCTGGATGGACTTGGCGAACCACTCGATGGAAAAGGCCCCTTGGTGACCGAGCGTCAATATCCGCTCCATGCGGCGCCGATCAACCCGCTCCAGCGCGCGCGTATTACGAAACCGCTCGACCTCGGCGTCCGGGCGATCAATGCCTGCCTCACGTGCGGGTTGGGTCAAAAGATCGGGATCTTTGCCAGCGCAGGCGTGGGGAAGAGCGTGCTCCTCGGCATGATGAGCCGCTACACCAGAGCCGACGTCAATGTCATTGCGCTGATCGGCGAGCGGGGCAGAGAAGTGAACGAGTTCCTCGATCGGGATTTGACTCCGGCTGCGCTCCAGCGGTCGGTCGTCATCGTTGCGACGTCGGATCAACCGCCCCTGGTGCGGTTGCGGGGCGCCTTGATTGCGACTGCTATCGCGGAATATTTTCGTGATTGCGGAAAGCAAGTTCTCCTGATGATGGACTCGCTGACGCGATTGGCCCACAGCCAGCGCGAAGTCGGGCTCGCCATCGGCGAGCCACCCACGACAAAAGGGTATACGCCGTCGGTCTTTACGTTCCTTCCAAAACTCCTGGAGCGAGTCGGGACAGGGCCCGGTTCCGGCACGATCACCGGCCTCTATACGGTGCTCATGGATGGCGACGAGCTTGCCGATCCCATCGCGGAAACGGTCCGTTCGATTCTCGACGGGCATATCGTGCTCTCGCGGCAATTGGCCGCGCGCAACCACTTCCCTGCGATCGATCTGCTCAACAGCACCAGCCGAGTCATGAAAGACATCGTCGAACAGCAGCACTATGCCGCGGCCCGGACCATGGTTGAACTCATGGCCCGGTACCAGCAATCGGAAGATCTCATTCTTCTGGGCGCCTATAAGGCTGGCACGAACAAGGCCCTCGACAGGGCCGTCTCGGCGCAGGATGGGATCAATGCCTTTCTCCGTCAGGACATCGAGCAATCGTCCGATCTTGGGACATCGGTCCAGGATTTACTGGCCGTAGCGAAGAGCACAGCATGAAACTCGATGCAGTACGACGCTATCGCGCCCAAGTGGAAGAGGTCTTGCGCATGGATCTGCTTCGCGCTCGCCAGGATCTCCAGGATGCTGAAATTCTGTGTCTGGCGCTCGATGCACAGATGCGGGAGACGGTCGAGCGCTATGCGGCTAAAGCCAGTGCAGGGATGGCGCCGGATGAATTTTTCGAGTGGCAGGCGACATGTGACGCGGAGGCCGCGATGCTCGCACAGGCTCAGCAGGTTGAAGGCCGATGCCGCGACGGATGGCATCAGAAGCAGAACGACTTGCGGGACGCGATGCAGGAACGGCGGACACTCGATCGGCTCGCGGATCGGGTAGGGCTGCAACAACGGGCCTTGCAGCACCGAGTCGAGCAAATGCAAATGGATGAGGCTGCCCGTCGCACGAGCGCGATGAGTGGCCCGCACGATCCCCGATGAAGAGGCCTATGGCGGACCAACCACTCGATCGGATCACGATCACCCGCCCTCGTGCGGAACGATCGCGCAGCCCGGTCATGGGCGGGAGAAAGACGATCCGGTCTGTTGTCGTGGGGCTTGGCACGATCATGGCGTTGAGCTGGACGATGG
>CAMDRK010000041.1 GCA_945906715.1 Nitrospira lenta | reverse complement strand
GAATCGCAGCGGGCAGAGGTGGTCGCTGCGCTCGGCTCGGTCGATTATGTGGTCCTCTTCGATGAACCGGACCCCCACAGCCTGATCGCCGCGTTGCAGCCGGATGTCCTCGTCAAAGGCGGAGATTGGGCGGTGGAGCGGATTATCGGCCGCGATATTGTGGAGGCACGCGGCGGAGTCGTCCGTACCATTCCGTTGGTTCCAGGCGTTTCCAGCACGTCGATTATCGAACGCATTCGCTCAACCACCACTTAGCAGGATGCTGAAACAGCTCGCCAGCATCGTTCTCGCATCGCGCAGGTCCTCAACGTACCCCAGAGGGTACGCCTCCGGCCTTCACACGCTGCGGCCTTGCTGGACGAACTGTTTGAGCATCCCGCTCCGTCGTTCTCCTCTTAATCTTATTCATAAACTGTCGACCATCGAAATGTTGCAATGAAGAACGAGTTGTTCCCTAGTCTGTTACACTATGTCTGATTCAATCTCTACAGCGTCCCAATGGTTCGTTCCTGTCGCCGCGGCACTGGCAGGCGAGATAGGTCGCCCCTCGGTCAACGGCCTGTGCGGCTCCGCCGCCGGACTCGCCCTCACCACGCTTCTCCATCCTCAGTCTGGGAAACTGGGCAAACGATCGTGGCTGATCGTCACCGCGTCGGACGAGGCGGCTGAACGCCTCTTCGACGACCTCCACTTTTTCCATGATCTGATCGGCATCCCGACCGCGCCCCTCGCCCTCTTCCCAAGATGGGAGACCCTCCCCTACGAGGGCAGCGCGCCCCATGTCGGTCTGATTGCGCGCCGGATGAATGCGCTGCGTCACATCCAAACCGCGCCACAAACCTGCTTGGTCACCTCCATTGCAGCCCTGATGCAACGGCTCTTGCCAGTCACGACTTTTACCGACACCACCCTGCAGTTCAAACTGCGCGGCACGATCGAGCGAGAGGCCCTCACCGGAGGACTCTTACGTCTTGGCTACCGCCGGGTTTCAGTAGTGGAAATCCCGGGAGAGTTCAGTATTCGAGGCGGCATTGTGGATATTTTCTCGACGGCCTACGCAGACCCGCTGCGTGCCGAATTTCTCGGTGAAACCGTCGACTCCCTCCGCCTGTTCGACCCAGCCACGCAGAAGTCCACCGCGAAGTTGGATCACGCGATAATCCTTCCCGCACGGGAATATCTCCGCTCAGAGACTTCGCCGGATGCCCTCGCTCCCATTCCAGTGGATGCCGAGTGGCGTGCGCCGGACCTCTATCCCGGCATGGCCACCCTCTTCGATTATTTCGCCGAACAGCCTGTCTTGGTCCTGGATCAGCCTGCAGCATTGACAGGGGCCTGCGCGGACCTCTGGGCCAAGATCAACGACGGCTATCTCCGCCACGCCGATCGGGAAACGGTCGTGCCCTACCCGTCACCGGAACGGTTGTTTCTCTCCTGGCAAGAACTCATGGATCTCACGCAGGGTTGGCCTGCGCTCGCGCTCGAGCCACTCATGGCGAGCGATGCATCCTGGAATCCGGTCCAGGCTTTTCCCGCTCAGACTCCGGCCAGTGCAGGTCTTGGGGCCCGTGGAATGCCCTTCAGCCAGACCCTCGCTATCATGGATCGCCTGCGGGAAGCCTGTCGCGTGCTGCTCGTCGCAAGAAGTCGAGGCCAGGTGGATCGCTTGCTGGCGCTCTTACGCGAACACGATGTGCCGGCGATGGAGTGGGCGACGGGAGCCTGGACTACTTTCGGTAAAACCAAAGCGCCGTTTTACGTCTTGCACGGCGATCTGTCATCGGGGTTCCTCGCCCCCGACTTGCGCCTGGCCGTGCTGACGGAAGAGGAACTGTTTGCCAAGGGCGCGCGCCACAAGCCGCAGGCCAAGAGCAAAGCTGCGACCTTCCTCTCCTCGCTGGAGGATCTCAACGTAGGCGACTATGTCGTCCATGTCCAACATGGCATCGCCAAATACCGAGGCCTTAAACGCCTCTCGGTGCAGGACTTCGACAGCGACTATCTGATTCTGGAATTCGCCGGCAGCGACACGCTGTACGTTCCGCTGGAGAAGCTCGGCCATGTACAGCGGTATAGCGGGGCAGACGGCCATGCACCCCGCCTGGAACGGCTGGGCGGCACCAGTTGGGCCAAAACGACCGCACGGGTGAAGCAAGACATCGAGGAGATGGCCCACGAGTTGGTAAACCTCTATGCCAACCGTGAGCTCGTCACGCGCCATGCGTATGGATTCGACAGCACGATGTATCACGAGTTCGAAGCGGCGTTTGAGTATGAGGAAACGGCGGATCAACTCAAAGCGATCGAAGACATTGCCCACGACATGGAATCCAGCAAACCGATGGACCGATTGGTCTGCGGCGACGTCGGGTACGGAAAAACGGAAGTGGCCATGCGGGCGGCCTTCAAAGCCGTGGAAGACAATCGCCAGGTCGCCGTGCTCGTTCCCACAACCCTGTTGGCCCACCAACATTACGACAATTTTTCAGAACGGTTCGCGCCGTTTCCGGCTCGTGTGGCGCTGCTCTCCCGCTTCCAATCACCGAAGGAGGCCAAAGCCATTCTCAAAGACGTGGCGTCCGGAAGCGTCGACGTGGTAATTGGCACGCACCGGCTCATCCAGAAGGATGTCGTCTTCCACAACCTGGGTCTCGTGATCATCGACGAGGAACAGTGGTTCGGCGTCAAACATAAGGAACGATTGAAACAGCTCCGCACCCAGGTCGACGTCTTGACGCTCACGGCCACTCCGATTCCACGCACCTTGCAGATGGCCATGGCAAGCGTGCGCGACCTCTCGATCATCGAAACTCCCCCGGCCGGCCGCTTGTCCATTCGCACGCAGGTCGTCCGATCGAGCGACAAGCTCATCCGCGAGGCGATCTTGCGCGAACTGGGGCGTGGCGGACAGGTCTACTTCGTCCATAACCGAGTCGAAACGATGGAGAAGACGGGAGCCTGGCTGCAGCAACTGGTGCCAGATGCGCGCATCGTGATGGCCCATGGACAGATGAACGCCAAACCGCTTGAAGCCGTAATGCTGAAATTCTTTCGCCGGGAGGCGGATGTATTGATCGCCTCGGCCATTATTCAATCGGGCATCGACGTGCCCCACGCCAACACGATCTTCATCAATCGCGCCGACATGTTCGGCCTCGCGCAGTTGTATCAATTGCGCGGACGAGTGGGCCGAAGCGGCGACCAAGCCTACGCCTACTTCCTGGTCCCCGATGAAGGGCAGTTAAGCGAAGACGCCCAGAAGCGCCTCACGGCCATTCAGCAATTTACCGAACTGGGCGCCGGCTTCCGCATCGCCGCAGCCGATATGGAAATCCGGGGCGCCGGCAACCTCCTCGGGAAACAGCAATCAGGGCATATCGCCGCGATCGGACTCGATCTCTACATGCAGATGGTGGAACAGGCCGTCCAACGCCTCAAGGGCCAGATCGTAGAAGAAGAGCTGGACCCCACCCTCCGGCTCCACGTCTCCGCCTTTATTCCGGACGAATACGTCGCCGATCCCCATCAGCGCCTTTCCTTTTACAAGCGCCTCTCATCCTGTACCCAAGTCGGAGACCTCGCCTTGCTGCATGGCGAAATGCAGGATCGATATGGGCTGGCCCCGGACTCTGTCGAGCGCCTGTTCGAGGTCATGCAGGTGAGGCTCCAGGCCAAGGCCTTGCGCCTCACCACGATCGAGCTCAAGACCCACTCTGTCGTCGTCACGCTCGACGCCAAGAGCCGGGTCTCAAGCCAAGCGATTCACCGAATGATGGACCGGTACAAAAAACGGGTGTGCTTCCTATCTCCGCTCTCGTTTGAACTCCAGATGCCGCAGCAGGACTGGCCTTCCATTTTTCGAGAACTCACAGCAACCTTGCAAAGCCTGGGAGGCTGTGATACCAACACCACAATGTCTTCGCCATCATCTCGCTGACAAGGTTTCATGCGCCTATGACTCGAACATCGAACGGATACTTGAACCTCCTCGCTCTCCGCCTCTTCACTCTACTCGTCGGCGTTATCGGTGGCAGCCTGCTGTTCCTCACCGGCTGTACGCCACCGCCAGAGGAGGGTGTCGTGGCTCTCGTCAACGGCCGGCAAATCACGCAGACCGAGTTCGAAGCCCGCTGGGGAGAATTGGCCGAGGCCACCAAAGCGCGGTACGAGAAGGAAGGGGGCAAGCGCCGCTTCCTCGACGAACTCATCACCCGCGAACTGCTCATGCAGGAGGCGCGCAAGCTGGGACTCGACCAGAACGATGCCATCCGCGATCGCGCGCAACGCTATAGAGAACAACTGATTCTCGACGAGCTCCTCAAGGATCGAATCAAAACCAAGATCGAACTTTCGAATGAGCAATTGGATGCCTTCTACGAGCAACACGCGCAAGAACTCCTGACGCCTCTAAAAGTAAGAGTGTCGCAGATGCTGCTGCCCAATATTTCAGCTGCGAAAGATTTGGAAAAGCAGATCAACCAGGGGGGGCACTTCGCCCAATTTGCACAGCGCTATTCAATCGACGAAAAATCAAAAGCGAAAGGGGGCGATCTTGGCCCCTATCGCAAGGACTTGGTCGTCCCTGAAGTCGACGAAGTCATTCAGACCCTCAAGCCCGGATTCGTCAGTGCGCCGATTAAAACAGACGCCGGCTATTACCTCGTCATGGTGTCGTCGTTGGATACGGAAATTATTCAGGCGGACGTGGCTGTTCGAGAGCGCCTGCGGCAAGAACTGCTCAACGAGAAGCGCCGAAAACGTTTTGACGATGTGATCGTCGACATCCGCGCGAAGGCGACCATCCGCCTCAAGGATGCCTCCCGCTTCGTGACTGACGACGTCGGCAAACACTGAATCGTCTCGGATCGAGATTCCCCTCAAATCCTTACCAATTCGTGTACAATCCACAAAACTCTCGCCGACCGGTCGATCCTAGAGGCGAAAGGCAATTCCCATATCCATGATCATGATCCGTCCGTTCGTCATGATGGCACCAGACTGGCTGAGATACACGATCTTCTTCGCATTCGGGCTGATCGCGCAAGCATCCCTTCTTTCTGCCGCGCAGAGAGAAGATGGAATCGTTGCGATCGTCAACTCGGACCTCATCATGCTGTCCGAGATGAAACGGGAGCTCGCCCCGGAACGGGAGCGGATTCAGAAAGAGTATCGCGGCGAGGCCCTCGCGCGTCGGCTCAAGACAGCGGAGTACATGGCGTTGACCACGATGATCGAACGCAAGTTGCAACTCCAGGAAGCCAAGGTGCGAAACATCGTGGTGACGGATCAGGAAGTCCGGCAAGCCATTCAGCAGATGAAGCAACAGGGGAGGACGATCGACGAGGCGAACCCCACGGACATGAAAAGCGCCCGTGAACAGATGATGCTGTTCAGGATCGTCGACCGCGACGTGCGGAGCGCGGTAATCGCCGGAGACGCCGACCTGAAACGGTATTTCCAGGAACACCGCGATCGATTCGCGCTTTCGGAAGAATACACGCTCAGCCAGATTCTCATCAAGCCCCGCTCATCAGACGATACGGCCGACGCGAAGGAAAAGGTTCGTGAGGTGATGACGCGGCTCAAGCAGGGGGACTCCTTCGAGGATCTGGCGCTGCGCTTTTCCGACGGCCCCAATGCTTCACATGGAGGGCACCTGGGCTTAGTACGGCAGGGAGAGCTCTTGCCGGAGATCGAGCGCACCATCGCCACCATGGTGCCTGGCGGCACTTCGGATATGATCGAGACTCCAGATGGCTTTCACATTGTGCGCCTGGAGGACAAGAAACCCAAACAGTTCCGCCCCTACGAGCAGGTACGCAGTGAAATTCAGGGACTCGTCTTTCAGCAGAAAAGCGAAGATGCCTTCCAATCGTGGCTGGCCAACCTCAAGAACAAGGCCTACATCGAAATCAAGTTCGAATCCGCTCTTTCAGAACCGCCCACAACCGCTCCCGCCCCTCGCCCGTCACCGACGAGTAAGCAATAAGTTCGCCGCCCTCGACCAATCCCAGCCCCTCCCGCAGCCGACGAAGCGCACCGACACGTTCGCTCATTTTTAACTTGTCCACTTTCGTCGCGACCACAATGGGAGGCCGCCCGGCGGACAGCAGCCAGGCGATCGTCTCCCTATCCTGTTCGCTCAGCACCCGGCTTTCCACCAATACCACCACCGCGCGCAGCTGTTCACTGCCGTCGAGATACTGCTCGATCAACGGCGCCCACTGAGCCCGCAAGGCCTTCGACACCTTCGCGTAGCCGTATCCTGGTAAATCCACGACCACGAATCGCGCCAACCCAGGATCGTCGCTGGTGATCCGAAAGAGGTTGACCAAGCGGGTCTTCCCCGGCGTACGGCTCACCTTCGCCAGCCCCTTGCGCTGCAATAGGGAGTTGATGAGAGACGACTTTCCGACGTTCGACCGCCCAATGAAGGCGACTTCCGGGAGTTCACTTTGCAGAAACTGCTCTGGTCCCGCACAACTTCTGATAAACTCGGCATTCAGAATTTTCAATAGTCACCCCATAGGCAAGAGGCGCAGCTCACCCCGTACCTTTCATACGCATCGAACTATGCCGAAGTCAACCGCACGATCCCGCCGCCTGAAGGCCTTCTTGATTATTGGCCTCTGCCTTCCGGTCGGCGCGGTCCTCTTCATCTGGTTGCTCATCATGCCCGACGTCTCGGCCTTGCGGGCGACCAATCCAGCCACGACAGCCCTGATGGACGCGCGGCGGGCTCAGGCGCAAGGCCACAAGATCGAACGCCAATGGATGTGGGTGTCGCTCTCACATATCTCTCCCCACCTCCGCCAGGCAGTCGTGGCGGGGGAAGATGCCTCGTTCTTCACCCACGAAGGGTTCGATTGGGAGGGGATCAAGGACGCGGCTCTGTATAACCTCGAAGCGGGCAAACTCAAGCGTGGGGGGAGCACCATTACGCAGCAGCTGGCCAAAAACCTATACCTGTCATCCGAACGGTCCATGCTTCGAAAGGCGCGCGAAGCGCTGATTACTCGTTCTCTCGAACAGCATCTCACAAAGGAGCGTATTCTCGAACTGTACCTCAATGTCGCCGAATGGGGGCAGGGCGTCTATGGCGCTGAGGCGGCGGCGCGGCATCACTTCAAGAAGTCCTCGCACAACCTGTCAGCCGACGAGGCAGCCTGGCTGGCTGCCATCTTGCCGTCGCCACGTCGATACGACCCCCTACGAAAAACGACCTCCCTCACTCGTCGCCACGACCGGATCCTCAAATGGATTACTCGTGGATCTGCGCAACCTCCTCAGCTAGAACCAGAGCCAAAGCCGGAGCCAGACTCAGAACGAGAGTCAGACCCAGAACCAGACCAACCTTCGGCAGAGCTTCCAGGCCAGGAGCAGAAGGGAGGCTACAACGAGTCGCCGACCTCACCATAATCTCGCTCGCCGAAGATGGCCGATTCATGCGTGTAATGTTTGAATTCGAGCAGGTTACGGGAGGGATCTTCGAGGAAAAATGTGTGGTGTTCGATGCGGGTTCCGGGGAACCGCACGCGCGGCTGCTGATAAAAGATCAGCCCCTTGGCTTTCGCCTGATCAACCAAGGCCTGCCACGCCTCCTGAGAAGGCAAGACCAACCCGAAATGACGTGGATAGATCCCCTGCTGAGAAGGTGGCAGTTCCGGCGTCAGATGCGCTACCAGTTGATGGCCGGCCAGGCCGAGCGTCACGGCATGGCTCGACTCCCGACCCAGAGTACAACCAAGCCCCTCGACATAGAAGCGCTTCGCCGCAGCCACATCATACGTAGGGAAAGCCAGGTGAAAGAGTACGTCCTTCATAGAAATTCCCCTCGAACAGTCGGCAAACCAATTCCGTTCCACCAACCTGCAGCCATATGGGGAGTCACATGCCTGATGGCAAATCGGCCGTCCGGCGAGAGGACTACGGCCCCGGCAGATCCACGAATTCGAGACACGAGCATGCGCAACACCTGTCCTGCGGCGACCGCTGGGCTCTTCCCCATGGCCAAACGATCGCAGATGCTCTTGGCAATTACAAGTCGGATGATGCCTTCGCCCATCCCCGTCATCGACACAGCGCCACTGTGATTGTCAGCGTACACTCCACAGCCGATGAGCGGGCTGTCGCCGACCCGCCCTGGCAACATCGACTCGATACCTCCGGTCGAGGCCCCTGCCGCCACTGTCCCGGACCGATCCAAGGCGACAGTGCCGACGGTCCCGTACCGTTCTGTTGTTGAGCATCTCTGTCTCGCGAGAATTCTGCCATAGGAGAGGCGACGAGGCACTCCGGTGGAACGATGCCGATCGAGTTTGAAATGCCGCGCAAATCTGCTGGCGAGTGGGCCGACTAACAGAACATGGTCCGTCTCTTCCAGAACCAGGCGGGCCGCTGTAATCGGATGCAGTATCCCTTCGATCGAGGCCACGGCTCCGGCTTCGAGATGGGCTCCTTCCATGATTGCGGCGTCCATACGCTGCACCCCGTCCAGTTGGCGATTCGCCCCTCGTCCTGCGTTGAACAGGCCCGATTGTTCCAGAAGACCGATCGTAGATTCAACAGCGGCGACGGCAGGACCTCCCTGCGCGAGGATACCGTAGCCGGCCTCAAGCGCATCGGCCAGACAAGCAGCCTGTACAAGCGTCATACGTCTGGAACCGGCGCCGCCATGGGCAAGAATGAGAGGACGGGAGCTGGTCAATTGAGGAGAAGATTCCGAGCCTGCCGGTACGTCGGATCTTTCATGCGATCCAGATCGGATCGCACGAACCCCAGGCCGGTGACGCAGAGCTCGAAGTTGTCGGAGAGTTTTCGGAACAGAGGCGGTTCCTCTGGTGACGGACTGTCAGCCATTCGCGCGACAATCCCGTAGGAGCGCTTTCCCGTTTTCATATAATCCACGAGGAAATCCTTGTGGTAGATCAACCCAGCCGTCTTGAGGCGGCGTAGATATTCCGGAAACAGCCCCGCCATGAAGAGCGTGAAATCGCCGATATGCTGATGCACGTCCCGTTCACGATCCATCGACTGCGCTTCGAGCAATACTTCCGACTCAAACAAGAGGTCCACCACCGTATCGACCGGTTGGTCTTGCTGATTTCTGATTTTATACAGTTGGTCGCTGTGGGTAAAGTCGACGAGCAGGTTGGTGACGTAACTGGTGACGTTGGGGTCTGGCCACCCGAGATGTTCCGTAAAACTCTTCTCGGTCAAGGCGCCAAACAGCTGACGGAGCGGATGCCGTGGCGGAACTTGCGTTCCCATATCCACCTCTCTCACATTCAAACACGTATGAACTCAGTATAGCAGATGATGGTCGAAGTGCCGAAATCGGCTCCCCTAATCCTTCTTTCGGTCTTCACGAGCCAGACTTGAGGACAGATCGGATCGACAGAACCCGCAGGCTGCTCAACAAAGTCGTCTTCTTTGTTTGTGGTTTATCCGGTTAGTCTGGTTCAAGCAAATAAACAAGATAGACCAAACGAACCAGAGCAACCGGCTGATTTTCACGCTTCTCGGCTATCAAGCACAAAAGTCACCGGCCCATCGTTCAATAACTCCACCTCCATGTGGGCAGCAAAGAGCCCAGTTTCCACATGAGTGCCCTCCCTTCGTAGTCCTTCCGCAACTTGTTCATACAGTCGTTTTGCCTCGTCCGGAGGCGCCGCCTCGTCAAAACTTGGGCGCCGGCCCTTTGCCGTTTTGCCCAATAGCGTGAACTGGGACACCAACAAGACCGATGCTCCGTTGTCCACTAACGAGCGATTCATTTTCCCCTGTTCATCGGAAAAGATTCGGAGCATGCGGATCTTCTCAACGAGATACCGTCCGTCGGTCTCCCCATCGCCTTTCGCCACTCCCAGCAAGACCAGGAGACCGGATTCGATCTGCCCCACGGTCTTGCCCTCAACGCGAACCGACGCACTCGTCACCCGCTGAATCACGGCTTTCATGGGTTACGGCCGTTCCGGTTGAAGTTTGTCCAGGGTTCCTTCAAGAATGAGCAGCTTTCGTTTCATAGGCAAGCCGCCCGAGAATCCTCCGATCGACGTATCTTGCGCTACGATGCGATGGCAAGGAATCACGATCGGCATCGGATTCGCCCCCACCGCATTGCCGACGGCTCGGGCATACTGTTTGCCTCCAACACGGGCAGCCACCCATTGATAGGACCGAAGCCGGCCATAGGAGATACCTCGAAGGGTTCGCCAGACCTTCTGCTGAAAACTTGTCCCTCGTGAGAGGTCCAGCGGCAAATCGAAGGACCGGCGTGTTCCGGCCAGATAGCCGATCAATTGCGCCTGCGCCTCTTTCAGTTGTGAGGAAGTTCTGCCCTCTAGGAGTTCAGCTGAGGCCGCGTGCAACTCAGACTGCACAGCCTGCCGAGAAGTCTTTGGTAACACCACCGCATCGATCCCTTCCGCCGTTTCCGACAGACCCATCCAGCCCCAGGGCGTCTGAAAAATAACTGACACCCGGCGCGAGGCACGGGGTACGAGGCGAGGGGGAGAACGATCGTGCCTATTGACTCTGGCTCCAGCTCCATGTGCCTTGCCATTTTTGGCTCCCATAGCCTCTAGCCTCTCGCCTCTCGCCTGAGTTTTCGCTTTATTATTCCCCAAACCAGCCCGAGTTCTTCTGACCGCAGCAGGGCATGGACACCCAGATAACCGCCCGCGCTCAATCCGATGGCTACGAAGAGCATGACCGACTTTTCGATCCATTCGCCTGGATAGGTCCAAATCTGGTGATACGCCACCCAGGCGCAGACCGCAACCAACGGCACAGATGCGACCAACACTCGCAACGACGAACGCCCCACAGAGCCCCAATCCACGCCGCCTAACCGACGGTGAAGCACCGCGACCAAGATACCTCCATTGACCATTGCGGCCAGGGCTGTGGCCAAGGCCAGGCCGGCCGCCCCCAGAGACGACATCAGCAGGAGCGAGAAGACGAGATTGGCCGCGACGGCGATGGCCGCAGTGATAGCAGGCGTACGCGTATCTTGCAGCGAATAAAAAGCCGAGACGATGATGCGGACGCCTCCAAAAGCCCAGAGGCCAACGGAATAGCAGAGCACCGCCAGTGCGGTCTCAGCGGTATCGTGCGCCGTAAAGGTTCCGTGCTCGAAAAACAAATGAATGATCGGCTGACGCAAGAGCATCAGACCTAGCATCGCCGGCAGGATGATAAAGAGGATCATGCGAAGGCCGAATCCCAACGTCTTCCGCAATTCATCCAAATCTCCGCGTGCGGCCTGGGCCGAGAGCGTCGGCAAAATGGCTGTGGCCAGCGCCACGCCAAAAATCCCAAGCGGAAACTGGATCAACCGCATGCCATAGAAAAGATAAGTCGGCCCACCGGCAAAGAAGGAAGCGAGAATCGTGCTTACGGTAATGTTGATCTGCGTCACGGAGAGACCAAGGAGCGAGGGCACCATCAGCGCGCCGATCCGCCGCACGCCAGGATGACCTGGTGCGAATCGAAACCCGAACAACATGCCGCGCCGACGCAGTCCGGGCAACTGCATAGTGAATTGTGCCGCGCCGCCCGCCACCACTCCAATAGCCACACCATGTATGGGCTCCGCCATCATCGGCGATACAAAATACGCGAAGCCTATAATGAAAATATTGAAGAACACCGGCGAGAACGCCGGCGCCGCAAAGGCGCGCATGGAATTCAGGATACCCATTGCCAGCGCCGCCAGGCTGATAAAAATCAGGTAGGGGAACATGATCCGCGTGAGCAGCGTGGTCATGCCCAGCTTCGCCGGATCGTCATGAAACCCCGGCGCCAGGAGCCAGACGATTCCGGACGCCAGGATCACGCCAAGAATTGTGATCCCGGTCACGATCGTGAGCAGTGTTGTGAAAACAGCACTTGCCAGTTCCCAAGCGTCCTGTTTTGACTTTTGCGTCTGATATTCCGTGAAGACCGGAATGAAGGCGGAAGACATCGACCCTTCCGCAAACAATTCACGAAGCAAATTGGGGATACGATAGGCCACGAAGAAGGCATCTGCCGCCGGTGTTGCCCCGAAAAGATTCGCCAGCACCATATCGCGGACGAATCCGAGGATGCGGCTGGAGAAGGTGGCCGCACCGATCACTCCGGCTGCTTTGACCACCGAGCGAGTCTCATCCTGCGGTGTTGGTGGAGAACTGGTCGGCATGATGGGATCAGACATGGCGCTGGATTCTAACGGAACATCACCAAGCAGTCTATTGCGCGACGCTAAGGAAGCCTGAACCAATGCGACAGGGTGCTGGGCATCGGCTTTCGCACTGGATATCGTCCATGCTACGATCTGTCCCGATCATTCCCTCTGTATGGAGATCGTGCTCGTGTCTCTTGAACGCTCCTCAAATTTACCGGGTGGATTCCAAGTCCGGCACCGCACCCTCGGCATCTACCAGGGAAGCGCGATCGAGCTGGCATTTTGGTATCCCTCATCCGGGATGCCGGAATATGGATTGTGCCGATTTGCCACGAAAGAGAAAGCTGAATCCTATCGCACCTACCTCTGCTCGCCTGCCTGTCCGGAGCCGCTTGACGAGAAGAATCTCACCATTGAACCCTATGACCTTGCTGCACATGAGGAACTAATCAATAACCATCCGCTTCACTCTGCCTGGGAAACTCCGACCTAGGCACTGTTATCAAAGGTCATGAATTGTGCTACCCTCCCTGTAAATAGGGGAGGGCCACATGGACAAACGTTTGTTTCCGATACCGCAGGAGTATTTTGACCACACCATCAAGCCGTTGATCGAAGGGGATTATATCTGGAAGGGT
>CAMDRK010000040.1 GCA_945906715.1 Nitrospira lenta | reverse complement strand
TGGGTCTCCTCACATATCCACCCAATATATTGTTCAAAACATTCTTTAACCGGTAACGCGATGATTTCAGGAATCTCATACGTATGCATCGTCTTGATCGCCCTCTCAAGTGCACGATATCGCGTCTTTGTAGATTTCAATATCAGAAGAACCTCTTTGGCTTTGACGACCTTTCCCTTCCAATGATAGATCGACTGAACCCCTGTAATGATATTTGCGCAGGCAGCCAGCCGAGCATTCACCATTCCTTCGCCAATCCTGACCGCTTCTTTCTGACTGTTCACCGCAACCAAAACCACAAGGATTTGCGCTGGTGATTTCTTCATAAGGGGCGTAACCACTGCAAAGCAACTTTTCGGTCCTGCGATACCCCCCGCCATTCTCTCTCAATAGAATAATAAAGCAATTCCTGGGCCTACTACGGAAAAATAAAGAAGTTATTACAATTTATCAATATCTTATGATTCCAAGTTCAACTCTACTGTTTGCCAGCTCTTCCCCCATGCCTAAACCTGAGTTGGTATTACCACATAAAGGCGAAATATCAACAAAAATGTACATTCCCTCACTCTCTTTCTCAAGAAGAAAGATACCGCCCCACTAATTATTTACGTCTATCTCAGATAAGGCCGGAATGAGCGGGCTGTCGGCCTCATCGACTCAGGCTCATTGACAAACTTTTCACCCCTCACATAAGATAATGATCTTAAACAAGGAGGTCTCTCAATGGACTTCGCCATTTCCCCAAAAGAACTTAAAAAAAGCCTTGATAACGGAGACAAGTTAGTTCTGGTTGATGTGAGGGAGGAATGGGAATATTCCCTCGCAAGGGTGGATGGCTCAATCCTAATTCCCCTCGGAACACTTCCGCAATCGCTCGCTCAATTAAACCGCGACTCCGAGATCATTGCCATCTGCCACCATGGCATGCGAAGCGCCGACGCAACGAACTTCTTGCTTCAACAGGGATTTCAGAAAGTGAAGAACCTAGTGGGAGGGATCGACGCCTGGTCCACCCAAGTAGATGGAACCGTCCCTCGATATTGACCAGCTCCGCCAAGACCCCCGAGCACAGGCTCTTTCTTCTGCCCGAACGACACAGTCGATTCTACCCCATACGCTCACGGAAATAATCGACGGTACGTTTGAGCCCTTCACTGAGTTCGGTCCTTGGCTCCCAGGACAATTCTTGACGGAGCTTGCCCGAATCAATCACGCTCCGTACCTGTTCGCCGCTTTTGGCTGGCCCATGAACTTCCTTGCATGTCGAATTTGTGTGAGAGATCAAAATCCTGAGCAAATCGTTGATTGAGGTTTCTTCCCCCGTTCCAACATTATACGTCCCTTGCGTTTCCTGCCCCATCACCGCAAGATTTGCCTCAACGACATCTTCGACATAGACGAAATCTCGCGTTTGCCTCCCATTGCCATTGACGATCGCTTGCTCGTTATTCAACAGTTTCTGAATAAAGATCGCGACCACGCCGGCCTCTCCATCCGGGTCCTGACGTGGGCCATACACATTGGCATAACGCAAGTTCACCATTTGAAGTCCGCTGATCCGTTGATAGTAAGATAGATACTGCTCCCCGCACAGCTTGCTGATGCCGTAAGGCGATAGAGGCCGCATGACATGAGACTCTGGGGCAGGGTAGATCTCCTGCTCGCCGTAGATGGCTCCACCGGAAGAAGAGAATACCACCTTACGGACACCATGCCTGACCGCTTGCTGCAATACATTCAACATCCCAAGGACATTCACCTGAGCATCAAAAATTGGATCATCCACAGATTTTCGAACGTCCATCTGTGCAGCAAGATGCATGACAATATTGGGCCGTTCGTTACGAAACACCCGTTCGAGCCGCCAACTCTGAATATCTAGCTTACAAAAACGAGCGGCGCGATTGAGGTTTCTCCGCTTCCCCGTTGACAGATTGTCCACGACAACAACCTCGTGCCCTTCCTGGACAAGACGATCGACCAAATGAGACCCGATAAAACCGGCGCCTCCGGTCACGAGTACCTTCATGCATGCCCCCATCCCATATAAATCTGTGACATCATCTGTCCAGCTCCTACCAAATCAGCTTGTTCTTGCGCGTGCAAAACCAACAAGAATCTCCCGATTCCCTTTTCGCCCTACGACTGGAGAGTCGAGCACGCCTTTCAGCTGAAGCCCCAACTGCGCGGCACAGGCAATGACCTTCTCAGTCACCGCCTCACGTTGCGCATCATCTCGCACGATTCCCCCTCTCCCCACCTGCCCCTTACCGACTTCAAACTGTGGCTTCACTAACACCACGACCACTGCGGAGCTATTGAGTAGGTGAACGACCGCGGGTAGTACCAGCGTCAAAGAAATAAAAGACACATCGATCACCGCCAGGTCGATCGGCTCAGGAACCGTTGTACGGTCAACATACCGAATGTTGGTCCGTTCGAGCAAGACAACACGTGAATCTTTACGGAGCCTCCATTCAAATTGTCCATACCCCACGTCGATGGCATAAATGCGGGTAGCTCCCCGCTGTAGTAAACAGTCGGTGAATCCGCCAGTCGAACACCCGACGTCCAAACCAATTGTTCCTTTCGGGTCAATATGAAAGGCATCAAGCGCCGCAGCCAATTTGTCGCCCGATCGGCTGACAAACAAGGCTGGCTGGACGATCTCGATCCGCGCATCCAGCGGCACTAACTTCGCGGGCTTATCCACCATGATCCCATCGACCAATACTCCGCCAGCCAAGACCGTTCTGGCCGCAGCTTCCCGACTGGGCACCAAGCCCCGAACCATAAGCACACGATCTAGCCGTTCTTTGTGAATACGCGAGAGGGAGGACATATTGACTAGGAAATCCACTCATCGGGGCATGGACGGAGACAGAAGACAAGACTAGGACGACGGTTCGTCGGCTTCGTTGTCTGAAGAGTAGGCGTGAATTCGTTTCTTGCCGTTCTTATCTTGCACGAGCACTTCTACTTTATGTTCGGCTTCTTCTAAAATCTTGAGACAATTCTTAGACAGGCGAATCCCCTCCTCGAATATCCTAAGCGATTCGTCTAGAGGAAGATCGCTTTTTTCCAACTCACCAACGATGGCTTCCAGCCTGGCCATTGCCTGTTCAAATTTCACTGCTGCCACAACACGCCTCGTTTCTTAAGGGAATGAAAGCCCATTATACTCAAGCACGCAACGATTTTAAACTGAGGAATCATTAAACACCCGCGTGACAGTGCAATTCAGTCGCCCGCTTGCCAATTGAGCTTCCAACTTCTGTCCGACTGCCACGTCGTTCGCTCGATGGAGAATCTGGCCAGCCGGTACCGTTTGAAGAATACTGTAGCCACGCCCAAGAATCGCCAAGGGACTCAGGGTATTGAGCTGTGCCAGCGTCGCGTAGATCCGGTGACGATGCTGCGCCAACATGACTCCCATCTGCCCTTCAAGGCGCTTCGAGAATTGCGGGACTGTCGCCAGGCCTTGCTTGATCGCGAGCATAGGGTTGAGACCGGATAGATCGCGGCGCGCCTCGTGAACCCGTTCACGCCCGGACGTAAGCAGTTGTTGGACCATTTCTCGCAATCGATCGACCATATCGTCCGTCTGTTGTGCCGCTTCCTGGAGGCGGAAGCGTACATCCGTCACCCCTCGAATACCGGCATCCAGACGCTGCCGTTCGAAGGCACAATGCCGGAGCATCACCTGCCCCGTACGGACCGTCAGCTCCCGCAATCGTTCCACAACCTCGGCCAACACCGGAACCACAGCCTCCGCTGCTGCCGAGGGCGTCGGAGCCCGGAAATCTGCGACGAAATCAGCAAGCGTCACATCGATTTCATGCCCAACCGCCGACACCACCGGGACATGGGATGCGGCAATAGCACGCACCACGATTTCTTCGTTGAAACTCCAGAGATCCTCCAACGATCCTCCGCCTCGCCCAACAATGATGACATCCACCGAACCCCAGTCATTCAAATGAGCCAGCGCCTCAGCGATTTGACGCCCGGCACTCTCTCCCTGGACTTGAACCGGGGCAATGAGAATATGAATCGTCGGCCAGCGCCGACGAAGAACTGCCAAGATATCGCGAATGGCTGCTCCGGTCAGTGACGTCACTACGCCCACAGTCCGAGGAAATGCCGGGATCGATTTCTTTCTGTCCTGATCGAACAGTCCCTCCGACGACAATCGTTCCTTTAATTGCTCAAATGCAAGCTGTAATGCGCCGATTCCTTTCGGCTCCACCGCATCCAGCACAATCTGATATTCTCCTCGCAGCTCGTAGACCGTAAGCCTCCCTCGCACGATCACCTGCATCCCCTCTTGCAAAGCGAAGCGCAATCGTACAGCTGCAGAGCGGAATAGCACCGCCCGAATCTGACTTGTCTTGTCCTTGAGCGTGCAATAGACGTGTCCCGATCCAGGAACGCGGAGATTGGAGAGCTCACCCTCCAAGTAAATGTCGGAGAATTGTTCTTCGATTGAGGTGCGAAGCAACCCCGTCAACTCCGAAACAGTGAATATTCGTTTCGGAGGGACGACTTGGGAGAAAAGGTCGGGAAAATCGGGAAGGCTCGTGATGAGTCTCCTTTAATCGATGATTCGAATTCGTTCGATCGACAACGCCTTGCCAAGACGCGCATCAAGTTCGAGCAGCACGGCGCAAAAGACGGAGGGACCCGACGCCACTTCAAAGCGCCGTGGCATCCCAGTCAGAAACTTTTCGATCGCCAACTCTTTCTTCACTCCAATGACGGAGTGGAGTGGACCGGTCATCCCAATATCCGTCAGATACGCGGTCCCCTTTGGAAGAATCTGATCATCGGCCGTTTGCACATGCGTATGGGTTCCGACTACGGCGACAACCTCTCCGTCCAGATAGTGCCCCATCGCCATTTTCTCTGATGTGGCCTCCGCATGCATATCAACAATCACGGCAACCGTTCGCTTCTTCAACGCGGCCAACTCTTTTTTTGCCACCTGGAACGGACAGTCCAATGTCGGCATGTACGCCCGCCCCATGAGCTGGAGAACCCCAAGTTGCTCCCCACCTGCCGACTCGACCACCACACTGCCATGGCCCGGCACACCGCTCGGATAATTGGCTGGACGAAGTAATCGTGGCTCACGGGGAAAGTAGTCGAGAATTTCCTTCTTATCCCAGGCATGGTTTCCGGTTGTAATCACCGCGAGCCCGAGATCGAATAATTCTTCTGCCAACTCCGGTGTGATGCCAAACCCACCGGCTGCATTCTCTCCATTCCCGATCACGATGTCGATTTGCCGCTGAGCCACCAGCCTCGGAACAGCCCGAGCCAGCGCACGGCGTCCAGGCTCCCCGAAGATATCGCCGATGAAGAGAACCTTCACTTGGCGTACTCCACATACCGGCTCTCACGAATCACAGTCACTCTAATCGTACCGGGATAGGTCAGCTCCTGCTCAATCTTCTTCGCCAAATCCCGAGACAGCTGGAACGACTCAGCATCGGTAATGTCTTCCTGTCGGACGATGACGCGGATTTCTCGGCCTGCTTGAATGGCATAGGCCTTCTGCACCCCTTTGATGGTCGTAGCCAGCGACTCCAGTTTCTCCAGCCGCTTGACATAGGTCTCCAAGGCCTCCCGCCTCGCCCCAGGCCTGGCCGCAGATAACGCTTCCGCCGCAGCGACCAACACCGATTCTGGACAGATCGGCTCTACTTGTTCGTGATGCCCTGCAATGGCATTCACAATTTTCTCGCTCTCGCCGTACTTCTTGGCGATCTCAGCGCCCAGCATGGCATGCGGGCCTTCCTCTTCGTGGCTGACGGCTTTCCCAATATCATGCAGGAGTGCACCCCGCCTTGCTAACTTCACATCAAGGCCGAGCTCCGAAGCCATGATGCCGCAGATGTACGCGGCTTCACGCGAATGATAGAGATTGTTTTGTCCATAGCTGGTCCGATACTTGAGCCGACCGAGCACCTTGATCAACTCCGGGTGAAAATCCGAAAGCCCCAACTCAAAGATGATTTTTTCGGCCTCGTCATACATAAGCTTATCAATGTCAACTTTGACTTTTTCGACGATCTCCTCAATTCGCGTCGGATGGATACGGCCGTCATGCATCAACCGTTCGAGTGAGACCTTAGCAATCTCTCGGCGCAGCGGGTCAAAGCCCGACACGATGACGGCTTCAGGCGTCTCATCGATAATTAAATCGATCCCGGTTGCGGCTTCAATCGCACGGATGTTGCGCCCTTCCCGCCCAATGATCCGCCCCTTCATCGCATCGTTCGGAATCGGCACGACTGAAATCGTGGATTCAGAAACGTAATCGCGCACCACCCGTTGAATCGAATTAGTAATGATCTCGCGTGCTTCCCGCTCCGCATTCTCCCGCGCCTCTTCTATTGTCCGCTTGGAATGTCCAGCGGCCTCGAGCCGCGCCTGGCTTTCCATTTCCTGAATAAGCTGTTTCTTCGCCTCGTCGGCCGTGATCCCCGCAACGCGCTCTAATGCCTCACGATGCTCCTTTTCCACTCGAGTACAAGCGGCTTCCTTGCCCACCAGCTTCTCTTCCCGCTTCGCCAGCTCCATATCTCGCTTCTGGACTTCGCTATCCCGCTTATCTATTACACTAACCCGTTTCTCGATAGTCTCATCCCGCTGAAGCAAACGTTTTTCGACATTCGCAAACTCGGCCATCTTGGCCTTCTGTTCCTTCTCAAGTTCCTCTTTCGACCGCAATAGAAGGTCTTTCGCTTCCAGTTTCGCTTCTTTAACGATGTTCTCCGACTCCCGTTGAGCATTCTGTATAGCCTGACGAGCCTGCTCCTCTTCCTGTGCCTTTTTCGTGGCTCCCGATGAGCGGCGAATCAGCTCAAAAAGACCGATTCCGAGCAGTCCTCCTACAAGTCCTGTCAACAGATAGGCGATAATTGAGGTTGACATTGGGACTCCCCCCTTACAGTCTCGAGGCGAGAAGAATCAATCTTCTCAGCCTCGCTTGATACAAGGTTATTCGACGGTCTGAAATGAGAAGGGAACGGCGTGGAAGATATGGGATGAAGAAAACGGCCAGAACCGAGAGCTACAGACTTAGTCCGACGAACGGACTCCACGGAGATGGATGCCTTGCTGGATTGAGATAACGAGTACGTCCTGTGCAGGACAGATTCCACGATGTCCATCTACGTCGGGCTCCCATCTGCATGAGAGGATTCAGCGTGCGAACCGGAACCAGCCGTTGGCCGTTTCCGGAAATCGTACTCCCTGACGGCAGCATGAACTCCATGACCTTGCCCAACATCTCTAAGAGGTTATACCTGAGGTGGACGAACCCTTGTACACATTCTAACTGCCGTAATTTCGCCAGCATCAAAAACTCACATCCATTCCGCAGTGACTGAGTCATATCCCCGGATTCTTGAACCGGTTCGATCGTGACCTATTCGTATCCCAATGGTAGAATCCACTACGTCCCGACACACACGGCCACGATAACAAAGAGGGCAGCCCTTTGCAAGTTCAATCTAGCGAAAGAGCGAGACCGGAACCTGCTCCTCGATCGATTCCATAAGCGACTTCATCCGCCGCTCGACATCCGCCTCACCTTGAGCACGCTTCCGTTCCAGTTCGAACAACTGATGGGCCAAATTGAGAGCAGTCAGCACTGCGAGCTTGGAGGGGGTTGTCGTATTCATCCCTTCCGCGAGATGGCGCATCTGACCATCTACAAAGCTCGCGAGCCGTCGGACATCAGCTTCGTCCGCTTCGCCGCGAATCGCATATCGTTGGCCATAGATTTCTACGTCAATAGTCTTAGTCAAGAGCCACCTCCTTACGTTCTTCAAGACACTCCAACAACTCGATGTCGCCGAGAACCTTTTCTATACGAGACTTGATATCGACACGCTCTTGTTCCCACCGTCGATTTGAATCATCTTTCTCCACAAGTCGCTGTCGAACGGCCCTTAATTCCTCTTCAACCATTGCATTCTTTTTCTTCAACTCTTGAACAAGCTTAACCAAATCTCTAATACGGCTTTCAAGCGCATCCATTCGATCGAGTGCCATTCCCCCACTCTCTTCCTTAAGAATCCCCTACAGGTTGTGGCTCAATATAGAAACTTGTCTAGACCTTGTCAAGAAATGGGCTTCAGGAGGCTTTGTCTAGCCGTATGTATTCTCGGTAACTTCGCAATACGCGCTTCACATACTGCCGCGTCTCCTGATACGGGATCAGTTCGACAAACTCATCCTGACTTCGTCCAGGGTGCTGTGCCATCCAGCTTGCTACAACTAATGGCCCAGCATTGTATGAGGCAATGGTCAGCGCGACGTTCCCGGAAAATTGTTCGAGTAACTGTCCGACGTAGTGGACGCCGATCCGAATATTGGTCTCTTGATCAAACAGGTCATCCCGTCCGACCGCGGGAAGTCCGAGTCGCTGCGCGACATTATTGGCAGTTCCCGGCATTACCTGCATTAGGCCGATCGCACCGACCCGTGATACGGCCTGCCAATCGTACTGACTCTCCTCTCGAATAATCGCTGCCACGAGATAGGGATCAACCGCGCTCGCCCCCTGGCCCTTGATCGTGGGAAGGAGACCTGTCGGATAAGCCGCCTTCCACAACGACGGATCGACTATACCGCCGGTTCGCTCCAATTTATCTCGGAACCTAGCCCTCGCAAGTCGAAGCGCATGGTGGTGGGCACCCATCTCGCTCAACATCGTTGCAAGCGCCATGAGCGCGTCAGGGTCTCGACTATAACGATCGGTCAACCCTGCTAACTCACGCGTAGCATCCAAGTCCAACCCCAGCGTCTTCAGCTCAATGGCCCGATGGTATGCCGACTGCTGTTCGATTTCGGCCCTGGCAGGCACCAAGCGTGAAGTCCCACCCTTCCCGGGCAATCCTCCATTCACCGGGGCAGTCGCCAACATCGGTTCTGATGCGGAGGGCTCCGCCAGCGGAATATCGCTCCGTTCGCGAGCCAGCTGGCAATAATAGGTATGGACGTATCGTTGACAGAGTTGAAGATACACATCGTGAGCATAAGGCTGCTGGCTCAATTCAGCCGCACGGCCCATCCAATAGAGCGCCTGTGGCTCAAAGTCGCTGTCGTGCTGACCGGCAAGTTGACGCAGCTCATCACCAGCCTCGCGATACTGTGCCAAGCGGTAATGGACCCAGCCCGCTCGCCACCGTGCCTCGGCTCGCTGAGACGCCGGCTCACCGACCTTTGCCACTTGTCGGTACCGTATTAGTGCCTCGTCAAACCGGCTCTGATCTTCCAACCACATCCCAGCGAACAAGGTAATCTGGCCCTTCTGCTCCGTAGAGAGCGAAGATGTCTGAGTCGTGCGGGCGAGATCCAATAGCTTGTCACCTTGCCCTTGCCGAAGATAGGTGCGGGCAAGCCAGATCGACCCTTCCTGGGACTCCAGTCCCCCCTCTTTCACCAGGGCACGAAACGTCTCGCGCGCTTGGTCATATTGTTTCAGCCGTACCTGCGCAATGCCGAGCTTCAGCTTCGCATCAGCGCGGCGAGGCGACTGGGGATCAGCCACGAGAAACTTTCTGAGTTCTTCGATTGCCTCAGCATGGAAGGATTGCCCAAGATATGCCTGAGCCCGGGCAAGCCGATCGCTCGACTGAACCACCCAGGGTGCGCCACCAAGATTCGAGTTCAATAGTGCTTCGGCTTCTTTCGCTTCAGCACTGTAGGAAAACCGAACCCAGAGCTGCATCAGAGTCTCACGACCCTCTGAGATATTATTGCTTCGCAGTTGGCAGTCGCCCCGCCGAAGAAGCGCCTGGGCTCCCCCCGGCTCCTTATCATTCAGTTCCATCGCTTTTGCGAACCATGCTGTCGCTTCCGGACAACTCGACGCTTGATACCACGCTTCCCCTGCTCGATACGCAGCCTTCGTCAGCAGATAGGAATCAGGCGCCGCTTGTGGAATACTTGCAAACATCTCCGCCGCCTTTTTAGCCTCTCTGAGATTCAGCAGCGCCTCCCCCATCCAGAATCGTATATAGTCATCCAAGACCGGAAAGTCTTGCTGTGCCGTGCGAAGAAATTGAATCGCCGCGGTAGGATTCCGTTCAATGAGCAACACTCCTGACAATGCACCGGCACGTTTGGCCCAGACAGTGGCGGGAAATCGCGCCATCAGCCGTTGCAACCGCTCCAGCTTGAGCGACAAAACTTGCTCTTTATTGAGGGCCTTGCTAAACCGTTCCTTGGGCAGTGCGGCAGCTTGAAAGCAATCTTCCATCCTCTCGCAAATATCACCATCACCCAGTATCAACGGAGAGGCAGGGCTGGGAAATGCCTGGGTGAGAAGCAGCGTAAACCCACAGAAACCAATAGCGGTGGCAAGGAATAGGTTTTGAATGACTCGCTGATGTGGATACTCTCTCACCCGTCGTCTCCCTCTCGATCTGTGACATATATAACAGTGTGCCGCCCCTGTTGCCAGCAAACCCTCATCCTATACCTTGTTCCATTTTTTAAAGCTGTGGTAGGCTGGCCTCATGGATTACGAACGAGACTCCCTCGCTTCACACACAGTTCCCGCAAATCTTCTGGCCCTTGATGAAGAAGGGATGGGCCGGCTCGTGCAGCAGTTCGGATGGCCCCGCTACAGAACGGGTCAGATTATGCGGTGGCTCTATCAACGTCGAGCCAAAGACATCAACCAGATGACGGACCTCGGCCACGCAGAGCGAACGGCACTGGCCTCGCAAGCCACGATTCCGCGTGTCACAGGCTGTACGGTTTTCCGTTCAATCGATCATACGAGAAAACTCGTACTCACGCTCAGCGATGGGCTCACTGTCGAAACGGTGCTGATTCCAGACGAAAACCGCTTAACCCTCTGTGTATCAACGCAGGTCGGCTGTACCCTGGATTGCGGATTCTGCCTGACCGGTACGATGGGATTGAAACGCAACTTGAAGCCACACGAAATCATGGAGCAGGTGCTGACAGCCCAAGATCGCCTCGATCCCAGTGAACGAATCACCAACCTCGTCTTTATGGGGATGGGGGAACCCTTGGCCAACATGGAGGCCTTGTCAGAAGCCATTCGCCGGCTGACCAACAAACGATGGGGACTTGGATGGTCACCGCGACGCATCACGGTCTCAACTGCCGGTTTGGCGGCGCGATTGAAAGATATCGCGCCACTCGGTGTCAATCTGGCTATTTCGCTGAATGCCACGACGGACGACCAGCGTGCCAGCCTAATGCCGGCGGTCAATGGTATCGCCTCGCTCAGAACCTTGCTCGCTGCCTGCCGCCGTTACCCCTTGCCGCCGACCCGACGACTCACCTTCGAGTACGTACTGCTGGCCGGGGTGAATGATCACGCCGATGATGCTCGCCGGCTCATCAAGCTCGTCCGTGGGATCGCGTGCAAAATCAATTTGATTCCGTTCAATGAATTCCCTGGAAATCCCTTTCGCCGTCCATCGGAAGGCGACATTTCAGCCTTTCAAACCATTGTGCGACAGGCGGGCCTTGACGTATTCGTCCGAAAGAGTCGGGGGCGTGACGTCCTTGGCGCTTGCGGCCAATTAGGCAATCTTGCACCTCAATACGCAGAACATGTCTTGACACAAATTGAACCCCGTTGCTAGCATGCAACGTGCGCACCGCCCAACCATGACCTGGCTCAATTCTCGACACAGCATGCAAATGTCCTGGTTGATTGCCGCAACCAGTATCATCTTTGCCTTCACATCGCCCGCTGTCGCAACCGAACCTCGTGAGTTTATCCTCTCCAATGGGATGAAAGTTCTGTTAGTTGAAGTCCCCAAAGCTCCGGTTGCCACTGTCCAGGTCTGGTACAAAGTCGGTTCACGCAACGAAGTCATGGGCCGTGCGGGCCTCTCCCACATGCTTGAACATATGATGTTCAAGGGTACTGCGAAATATCCCAAGGGCACCTTTTCCCGTCTCATTCGAAAAAATGGCGGAATGGACAACGCCTTCACGAGCCAGGACTTCACTGCCTACTTCGAGAATCTCGCAGCCGACCGCGTCGAGTTGGCCCTGGAGCTTGAAGCCGATCGCATGCAAGGACTTCTGCTCGATACGAAGGAGTTGGCGACGGAACGAGAAGTCGTGAAGGAAGAACGACGCCTTCGTGCAGAGGACGACCCCCAAGGTGCGCTCGTCGAGGCGCTCTTCGCCCAGGCCTATCTCAGTCATCCGTACCATTGGCCGGTGATCGGCTGGTTTGGCGACTTGGATGCAATGACCCTGGATGACTTACAACGACATTACGACACCTATTACTCACCCAACAATGCAACTCTAGTCGTGGTGGGCGACATCAAAGCCGACAGCCTGCTTCCCACGATCAAGCAGCTTTTCGAGCCGATTCCGCGAGGACCGGAACCCAAGCTGATTGCCACCATGGAATCGGAACAAAAAGGTGAACGCCGCTTCCTCCTCAAGCGAGATGCACAAGTCCCTTTCGTCATGATGGGCTATCGCGTGCCGAATTTTACGAGCGAAGACTCCTACGCTCTCGACATTCTGGATTCAATTCTGTCGCATGGGAAAAGTTCACGCCTGTACCAGAGCCTCGTGTATGAGCAAAAATCGTCGCTCGCGGTTGGAGCAGAGTACAACTTACTGCAGACCGATCCTGGCCTTGTCTACTTCTATGCCCTCGTGAGCCCGGGCCAAAGACCTGAGGCAGTTGAAGAAGCCCTTCACCGAGAGATCAAACGCCTCCAGGCCGATCCGCCGACAGAGCAGGAACTCCAACGGGCGAAGAACCAGGTTGAAGCCACCCATATCTTCGAGCAGGACTCCAACTTCCGACATGCCATGTTACTCGGGCAGGCTGAATCCGTCGGCGCCGGGTGGCGGAAAATCGACCAGTTTGTCGAACGGATTCGTGCAGTGACGGCCAAAGATATCCAACATGTCGCCCGCCACTATTTGACGGAAG